>NZ_VRKW01000011.1 GCF_009746715.1 Ketobacter sp. MCCC 1A13808 | reverse complement strand
AATGCCACGTCGATCACTCCTGATTGCTCCTGCATCGTTGGGTGCAGGATGAGTTGAACGTGGGTCAATATTCGATGCAAATATGGGACTGAAGTGGGTCACTTTTGGGTGCAAATCAACAGTTAGTGCCCTACGATGTGGTATTCAATCGTCCGGTGGGAGATAGGACCAGGGATATTTGTCATGCAATCGTCAACGAGTCGTTAACTGTGGTGGGGCTCTGGGTCTTGCCGGTGATCGGTGGATCATTAACCGTGATGTCCCTATGGCCGAGCGATTGGCCTCTGGCGCTACAACTCATCCTGGCCATATTCATTGCGGATGTCGGAATTTCGCTGGCACACTATGCCAGTCACCGAATGCGCTTTTTGTGGAAATTACACGCAGTACACCATAGCGTTAAGCGGATGTATGGGTTTAATGGCTTGATGAAGCACCCACTGCATCAGCTCATCGAAACCACCGCAGGCGTGACACCGCTACTCTTGATTGGGGCGCCATCCGAGGTCATGGCACTGCTCGCCGTTGCCGTTGTCTTGCAACTGCTGCTGCAACATTCCAGTGTAACCTACTACGTGGGTCCGCTGAAGTTCATACTGGCCATTAATGAGGTACATCGCTTCCACCATTTGAACACCACTGAAGAAGGAGACGTCAATTTTGGGCTCTTTACAACGTTAACCGATCACTTGTTGGGGACCTGGCACTACGATAACCGGTCGATAGGATCAAGAGATCTGGGGATTTCATCAGATCCAGATTACCCGGTTAATTATTTACCCCAACTTGTGCAGCCGTTTCGATATAAGCAATAAAGTCAAGCTCCTAGCGCCTCTGATAGCTCTCGATTTAACGGTGTTAAACCGTACCGACAGCAGCTTGGGGCAAACGGATAGTGAAAGTGGTTACTCCGTGGAAAGAAGAGACATCAATCCGACCGCCGTGTGCTTCCACAATGGACTTAACGATTGCCAGCCCTAATCCAGCTCCTTCGCTTTGACGCTGGCGTGACGGATCAACCCGATAGAATCGGTCGAAAATTCTAGGCTGGTGTTCGTCGGGAATTTCCGGTCCTACATTCTGCACGCTAAGTAAAACCTGACCATCGTCCGACTGCTCTAAGCGAACTTTCACGCTTTCTCCTAAAGGAGAGTGGCGTAATGCGTTGGAAAACAGATTCGAAAGAGCCCGCCGAAGCATGGCGCGGTCACCCATTATCCTGGGGGCCTGTCCCTCAATTTCTAACCGGACCTGCTTTTCTTCCGCCAGCGCTTCGAAAAACTCAAATAGCTCGCGTACTTCCTGGTTCATATCAAGTGGCTCCCGGATTGGTTTTAGCAATCCATGTTCACTCTGTGCCAACCAAAGCATATCGTTAACCATCTTGGTCAAACGGTCCAACTCTTCCAGATTCGAGTAGTGCAACTCGCGGTATTCATCCAGACTGCGAGACTTGCCTAATACAACCTGGGTCTGGGTGACGATATTGGTTATCGGCGTGCGCAATTCATGGGCGATGTCCGCGGAGAAATGGGTTAGTCGAACGAAGCTGTCCTCCAAGCGGCCGATCATGTCGTTGAATGAGGTGACAAGCTGTTGCAATTCTCTGGGTACACCGTCGGGCTCAAGGCGAACATGAAGGCGGTCAGCCTGTATCTCTCGCATGGTTCCGCTCAGCCCACGCAGTGGCGCATGCCCCTGATGCACACCATACCAGGTTGCCAACAGCGTGACCGTGCCAGCGAGCATCATAATAAGCCACAGGCTTCGGCGAAAATTCTTGAGAAACTGGATATGAGCATCCATGTCAATGGCAGCGACGATGATGTATTCGAAGCCACCAGCTTGGGTTTGGGTGATGACTCCCCGGTAGGTTTTTCCTTCAGCCTGCCATTGATATTGGTTACTGACTTGAATGCGAGAAACCGGAGCGAAGCTACCAACGGGCGTTAAATAATCGTCTGTTGATGGTCCATAGATCAGCCGTTGTTCCTTATCCCATACCTGGAAATAGACACCGTGATGACCTGATACTGCGTGCGACAACGCCTCATCCAAGCGTGAAGAACCGTCACTCGTTTTGCGCAAAGCACGGTCCACTGCCCTTGTCATGACCTCCAGCTCGTCAGCATCCTGTTCGGCGAAATGGTGCTCGACCGCACTGTTCACCAGATAGCCGATCCCAAGAAGGCTAAGGCCAATGGCAAGGGCCACAAAGGTCATCACCCGGGTGGTGAGAGATAGCGGACGCTTCCCTAGACGACTAATCATGCTCGTCATCCAGTTCCAGCTTGTATCCCATCCCCCTAACCGTATGGATTAATTTAGTTTCAAAATCATCATCAATCTTGGCTCGCAGGCGACGGATCGCGACATCGATCACATTGGTGTCGGAATCAAAGTTCATATCCCACACCTGAGAGGCGATCAGCGAACGCGGTAACACTTCTCCTTGTCGACGAACAAGCAGCTCCAGCAGGCAAAACTCTTTGTGGCTTAGGTTAATTTTACGACCCGCACGCATAGCCCGATGTCGCGGCAAATCCAGAATGAGATCGGCGACGCGCATCTGATCCGTCATTACCGGTACCGTACTGCGACGCAACAGGGTCCGAACACGGGCCAATAACTCGGCAAAAGCGAAGGGTTTGACCAGGTAATCGTCCGCTCCCAGCTCAAGGCCCTTGACCCGATCATCAACGCTGTCGCGAGCCGTCAGGAAAAGTACCGGCGTTTGTCGCCCCGCTTCACGGATGGACTGCACAATGCGCCAGCCATCCACATCCGGCAGCATGACATCCAGTACCAACAGATCAAACATTTCCGTCAACGCCAAATGATGACCATCGAGGCCAGTGCGCGCCAATGTGACCATAAATCCAGCCTCGGACAGGCCCTGCTGTAGATAATCCCCAGTCTTGATTTCGTCTTCGACCACCAATAACCGCATCGTTGTCCTACTCCGTCGTTTCAGAATGGGTTTGGAAACAGCCTAAACCTAGCTAACCCACAGTAAGATGACGCCTAGATTACAACTTTGTCATTTTGGAGTCATGCGGGTGTCAGGCACCACTGGCTAGTATGCGGAGTCAAGATATGGAACAACCAATACTTCCCTAACAAGAGATTGAGCAATGACTTCATGGTTTCACCAACCCAAACAGTCCTGGCCGCTCAGTCGCCGCCGATTTGTGCAAGGCCTGGCAGCCGGTGGCGTACTGGCCGCTACACCGTCCTGGTTGCAGGCTGCTGTAAAAAGCGCAACTACTCTCGGCTCAGCGCCCGTGCTTAGCGGCCGTGAAATTGACCTGGTCATCGCTGAGACACCGGTCAATTTTACCGGTGTCTCACGGATGGCCACGACCATCAATGGATCAATCCCGGCCCCAACCCTGCGCTTGCGCGAAGGTGATGAGGTCATAATCCGCGTGACTAATCGCCTGCCCGTGGCCACCTCGATTCACTGGCACGGCATCCTGTTGCCCTACCAGATGGATGGTGTGCCCGGCATCAGTTTCAAAGGTATTGCACCCGGCGAAACCTTTACCTATCGCTTTACACTGCGCCAGAGCGGCACCTACTGGTATCACAGCCATTCCGGCTTTCAGGAAATGACGGGGATGTACGGCGCTTTGATCATCGAGCCCCGAGCTGGTGAAAGACATCACACCGATAAGGATCACGTGGTGCAGCTTTCCGACTGGACTGACGAAGACCCCATGCATGCCTTCAGCAAGCTGAAAATGCAGAGCGATATCTACAACTTCAGCCAGCCTACGTTTTTTGATTTTACCCGTGATGTATCAAATATGGGGCTGCAAGCCGCATTGGATAAGCGTCAAATGTGGAATCAGATGCGCATGAATCCCACAGACCTTGCCGATCTGTCGGCAGCGACCATGACGTATCTGATGAATGGAACCACACCTGCCGGGAACTGGACCGGCTTGTTTAAACCAGGTGACTGCGTGCGCTTGCGATTTATCAATGCGGCCAGTAACAGTTTCTACGATGTGCGTATTCCTGGCTTGAAAATGACCATTGTCCAGGCAGATGGCCAGGATGTTGAGCCGGTAACCATCGATGAGTTCCGTTTCGGCCCTGGGGAAACCTACGATGTGTTGGTAGAACCTAAAGACGATGCTTACACCATCTTTGCGCAAAGCATGGATCGCAGCGGCTACGCCCGGGGCACACTGGCCACACGCCAAGGCTTATCAGCACCGGTGCCAACGCTTGATCCAGTGGAGTGGCTAACCATGGCCGATATGATGGGTGCTATGAATCACCAGGGAATGAGCCACGAAGGCATGAACCACCAGGGCATGGACCACAGTGCGATGGGCATGGGCAGCATGGACATGGGCGGTATGGATCACTCTAAGATGCACGGCGGTATGGCGATGGATCACAGTCAGCACAGCGGCCACAACATGCAGGGTATGAATCACGCCGCACACAGCCCGCTCGCCAAGCCCTCGGCTACCGTGCGCCACGCTCGGACAGAGTACGGCCCATCCGTGGATATGCGCGTCGATATGCCCCGTACCAACCTGGATGATCCCGGCATCGGCCTACGTGACTTAAGCAAAAAAGGGATGCGACCACAGGGTCATCGCGTATTAACTCTGGCAGATTTGAAATCCATCGATGGTGTGCTGGACGACACTCGCACACCGGTGAAGGAGCTCGAACTCCACCTTACCGGCAATATGGAACGGTACAGCTGGTCATTTGACGGGCTCGAATTTGGCAAAAGTACACCGGTATCATTGCGCCATAATGAACGGGTCAGAATTATCCTGCAAAACGACACTATGATGACCCACCCCATGCATTTGCACGGTATGTGGAGCGAACTGGAAACCGATCAGGGCGAACTTCGCGTGCGTCGTCATACTATACCGGTGCAACCAGCCCAACGAATAAGTTACTTAACCACACCGCATGACCTGGGCCGCTGGGCCTGGCATTGCCACCTGTTGTTTCATATGGATGCGGGCATGTTCCGCGAGGTGGTGGTGTCATGAAGAGAGTCATGAGAATGAAGACTATGAACTGGTTAGCTGCGGTGGTGCTATCTGCCAGCAGCTTGCAGGCGAATGACGCCTTGGCACAGATGGATCATGGCGAGATGAAGGCGCAAGGAGGCAGCGCGCCAGCCGATGCCCGCGATCCACACGCCTACTCTGACGGCAACACGCTTACCGAAGGGCCTTACGCACAATCTGGGCCGCGACAACTGAAGCTGGCCGACGAGCATAGCTTTTGGGCTGTGCTGGGCGACCGTTTCGAATACCAGGAAGACAGCGAAACCACGGTTTACGACCTCCAGGCTTGGTACGGCACCACCTACGATCGACTAGTCATCAAGGCGGAAGGTGATATTGCAGAAGACTCTCTGGAGGAAAGCTCCACTGATCTGCTCTGGGGTCATGCACTGAACGCCTATTTTGATACCCAACTTGGCGTGCGGCTTGACCAATATGACGAAGGTAAAGATCGTCAATGGCTGGCACTGGGTCTACAAGGGCTTGCCCCCTATTGGTTTGAACTGGATGTTACCGCCTATGTGGGTGACAGCGGCCGGACTGCACTGTCCGCTGAAGCTGAGTATGAATTATTGCTGACACAACGCCTGATTTTACAACCCCGCGCCGAGCTGAACTTGTACGGAAAAAACGACCCAGAAAATGGTCTCGGCTCCGGCCTATCATATCTCGCGTTGGGTGTGCGTCTGCGTTATGAGTTCAACCGTCAATTTGCACCCTATATCGGTGTGGAATGGACGAGCACTTATGGCGATACAGCGGATTACCGGCGCGCCGCTGGCGAGAACCGCTCTGACACCCAGATCGTCGCGGGTCTCAGATTCTGGTTTTAATGATTGATACTGCTTGTTCAACAAAACTTTTAATCCCACGAGGAAACTAACAATGAAACTCAAACTTCTGTCCCCCGTTCTCGTTCTGGCTGCCCTGGGCGTCGCTTTTTCGGCTCAAGCCCATGATCCTAAGGAGCACATGAAAGACGCAGAAAACCCGAATTGCGCCGCAATGAAGGATATGGATCACAGCAAGATGGATATGAACGATCCTGTCATGCAGGCCATGATGAAACAGTGCATGAAGGATATGCATCATGACGATGATTCCCACGCTATGAGCCACGATGACACATCTGATGAAGATCATAAGGAAGGCTCAGGCGAACAACACTCTGAACATCAGCACTAAAGAATTAAATAAAGGATCTCCTATGCCATCGCTCACCGCATTTATCAAAAGCCTGTTCATTGCCACGGTTATTGGCCTGGTGGGCGCTGGCTTATTTATCTACTCCGGCCTATATCCCATCGGTGCCGACGTACCCCATAACAAATTAAGTTACTGGCTACTGGAAACCCTGCGCGAACGATCCATTGCCCGCGCCGCCAGCGGCATCCAAATTCCGGATAATTTGAATACCTCCGATCGCTTGTTGGCTGGAGGTGCGGACTACAACGATATGTGCGCAGGCTGCCATCTCAAACCGGGTAAAACAGACAGTGACTTCACCATTGGCCTGTACCCTGCCCCACCTAACTTGACAGCTAAGGCAGATGCCCACGGGCATGAGCATGGCAGCGACACAGGTAGTGAAGAAATAGCTATTCAACGCCAATTCTGGATTATCAAGCACGGCATTAAGGCATCGGGCATGCCCGCTTGGGGACCAACTCACAGTGACGAGCGTATCTGGAATATGGTGGCATTTCTACAAAGGCTTCCATCACTTACGCCGGATCAATATCAGATACTGACAGCAAGAGGCAATACAAGCGATTCCACGACCACTGAATTTATCGCCATCGAAAAATAATTAAATCCGCTTAGGCAATCACGACTCTAAATCCATAAATATGAAAAATCACATGTTGAAAAGATCTCTCTCCATATTCGTATTTTTCTACCCGCTGTTATTTGTTGAATTGGCTTATCCACACTCTGCACATGACCCCATAAAAGACATTGAAAAATATGACCGCACAGTAGCGGAACGGCAAGCAAGCTTCCAAACCCTTGGCAGCTCTCCGGCGCGTATGCAGAACCTTCAGGATCAAGTCGACAGAATGCAAAGAAAACTACTTGCTATGAGAAATCTGATGGCCAGCGACTATCCACACGTCAAGGAAAAAATGAGCAAGTACAAGTACGATTACATGGGCACGGTAGATGAAATGCTAGCGCAATTAAAAATAACACTTAAACAAACGGATTCATTGTTTGATAAATGAGATATGGTAATGGAAGAGAATCCAGGGTATACGGATTTAATGGTTGATGGGGCACCTTCACCCCATCAATCTGATACCCCCCTCAGATGGTTGATAGATCGACTCCGTAGTTGAGTTCCTCTGCGAAGTCCGGCAGTCCGTAACCGATGGTTTTCTTGTAGAAAGGAGAGACCTTCGCAGTCGGGGCCTTCTTCTTGTGCTTCGTGGTGTAAAGCATTCGTGCCCGCATCACCTCGAAGGAGTAACCACGCCCTTCACGGTTCTTGTCCTTAGCCAGTCGGTTGATGGACTCCGTGTAAGCGTTGGTGACTGGCATGTCCGTCTCGAAGTAGGTCATGATCTGTTCGCGCCAGTTGCCCACAGCTCTGACCAGATCGCTCCAGACTTCCTTCTGGCCCTTCGGGATGGTGGCTATCCAGTCGTCCAGAGCGGCTTCTGCCTGGGGTCGTGTGGCGGCGTCCCAGATGTCGTAGAAGCGTTCCTTGTGCTCGTAGGCAGCCAGCAGTTGCGGGAATGCGCCTGTCCAGGTCTCCATGATGAGCTGTTCTCGGTCTGAGACTTCGTGAGCGCGTTTCAGCAGGATTTTCCGGTCTCCCTTTAGGGTTCGGCTCTGGGAGGGCTTCAGCTCCTTCCTGAGACCCTTGCGCACCTTTTCCAGGGCATCGTTGGCCATGCGCACCACATGAAACTTATCGACCACGATGCGGGCCTGTGGCAGCACGGCCTGGACCGCTGCCCGGTAAGGGTTCCACATGTCCATGCTGACGATCTCGACCTTCTGCCGGTCTTTCAGCTTCATCAGGTAGTTGGTCACCACGTCCTGGCGGCGGGTGGCCAGCAGGTCGAGCAGGGTTCGCTCCTCAATGTTGGTCAGAATGCAGCGGTAGCGCTTGTTCAGGTATAGCTCGTCAATGCCCAGGATGCGGGGCGTCTCGAAGCGGTGCCAGCGCCCCAGGAACTCGGCGCGGGCGTTGAAGATGTCGCGCACCGTCTTCTCGTCCAGGCCGGTCTGTGCCGCCACAAAGGTGTAGGGGTGGTTGAAGGATTCCTTCTCCACGTACTCATGCAGCCGCAGTGTCATACGGAATCCGTCCACCATCTCCGGTAGCTGGGGCCTGAATGTTGTCTTGCAGGCCCGGCAGGTGTATCGGCGGCGGACCACCCAGAGAGTGACCCGCTTGCCGTGGATGGGCAGATCACGATAGGGAACGTCACGCTTGCCGAACCGTACGAACTCACCCTGCACGCCGCATTCCTCGCAGGCGATGGGATCGGGCACGTCCACCTGGAAGTGCATTTCGTCGTCGGTTGATTTGCAGCCCAGTACTTGGTATTGCAGCAGGTGAAGGATGTTGTCGGGAAGTTCGGTCATGGTGTTGTATAGGCGTAGGTGTCAGTCAGATCCATCCGGCTCGGCATTGGTGTTTGCTTTTTTACCCAACAAGCTGCTGGAAACGAAAAGTAAGGCACCGAGGACAATTGCAATATCAGCCAGGTTGAAGGCCGGCCAATGCCAGTCTCGCCAATAGAAATCAAAGGAATCCACAACATAGCCGCGAAAGACCCGGTCAATCAGGTTGCCCATGGCGCCACCGAGGATAAGACTGTAAGCGATGGCTTCTCCTTTATGACGATTTTCAAGGATCAGCTTGATCAGAAAAATCGAGACCACTACCGCGATTCCGATAAAAAAGTAGCGCTGCCAGCCTCCACCATTTGCAAAAAGACTAAATGCGGCACCGGTGTTCCATAGGTGCACCCAGTTAAAGAACGGGGTCACCGAAACATACTCGCCATAGGCCATTGATTGCTGCACCAGCCACTTTACAGCCTGATCAGACGCTGCCAGCAGGCCCGATATGGACAATAGGGCATACGGCGAGAGCTTTTTGCCAATAATGAGCATTATTTAACCCTTCAACGCCAAAATGCGTCTGGCACCGTTAAGTACAATGCCCCCCGCGATGGTGCCGATAATCAGATCCGGATAATTGGAACCGGTCCACGCGACCAGGGCGCCGGCGGTGATGACCCCCAGGTTGATTACCACGTCGTTGGCCGAGAATATCCAGCTTGCCTTCATGTGCGCCCCGCCTTCCCGATGTTTGGATATGAGCAGCAGACAACTGGTATTGGCAATCAATGCGACGAATGCGATAGCCATCATCACCAGCGATTCAGGCTCACTACCGAATACAAAGCGTCTCACCACCTCTACGAGCACGCCCACAGCCAAGATCAGTTGCAGTACACCAGCAAGATGCGCGGCACGTACCTGCATTTTCACGCTATGTCCAACCGCATAAAGGGCAAGCCCGTACACCGCCGCATCGGCAAAATTGTCCAGGGATTCTCCAATCAGGCCGGTGGACTGGGCGATCAGACCGGCAGTCATTTCCACCACGAACAGAAGTGCATTGATGCCGAGCAACCAGCGCAGGGTCCCGGATTCTTGCTTAGCAGAAGCTGCCGAAAACTCGGCGGCCTTGATGGTCTCCGGATTTGCAGCGACGGTTTCCTGAAGCGAGGCGCCTAGCCCCAAGGTCTTCAGTTTCGAGGTGACGGGCTCGACCTCGCCGTCATGCACGACCTTCAGCCGGCGGTTCGACAAGTCGAAGGACAGCGCTCGAATCTCCTCAAAGCCGTTCAGGGCTAGGCGAATCATTCGTTCTTCTGATGGACAGTCCATCTTCGGCACGGCATAAACACTGACCCATCTCCCTGGCGCCTCGGAGGAGGCCTGTATATCGGTATCCGCTGCGGACGTTGCATCACCGCCACAGGCGCCACCACAGGATTTGCTCATGATACGACTCCACTTGAACAATGTTGTGGTACCATTTAAAACTATAAAGCTACTATAAGGTCAATAGAGTAAAGAATCCGTTGGGGAGGAGGCTGATGCGCATTGGTCAGTTGGCGCAGTTGGTAGGGGTCGAAACACAGACGATCCGCTTCTATGAACAGCAGGGCTTGTTGCCGCCGCCTGATCGGCAGGACAACGGTTACCGTGTCTATACCGAGAAGCATGGTGAGGGGCTGGCCTTCATCCGTCGCTGCAGAATCCTGGGCCTGTCACTGGCTGAGATTCACGAACTACAGAGCTATCAGGACGACCCTCATCAGCCTTGTACCGCCGTCAACGCCTTGCTCGATGATCACATCTCTCATGTGCGGTCGCAGATAACCGCTCTGCAAGCGCTTGAGAAACAACTCGTTTCACTGAGAGCGAGTTGCAATGATGACCGGGAAGTTGAGGCGTGTGGGGTTCTTGCTGGAATTAGCGAAGGAAACATGCACCAGCAGTAGGTGAAGCATCAACCAGATAATCCGATGAGATGCCGGTCTGTCTCACTCTCATGCAAAGGTAAGATCAACCATTTAATCCGCTTACCCAGAATCCAGAAAGACCCAGCAGCTAGACAGTGGATATAGCGATTCGCCCCATGCCGGCTAAAGTATTTATTACTGGTGGCGCTGTGTTCACCATGGTGTTATGGGCAATATGCTTCCCGCTCATCTCCCTTAGTTTACCCTATGCCCCGATTATGTTGACGGCATTTCTTAGAGCAGCGATTGCGGGTTTCTTTTTAATTGTCATCGCTTGGATGCTAGGTAGACCTTTCCCAAAGTCCACTAAAGTCTACCTCTATATCCTTGGCATTGGTCTAACCGCAACGAGTATTGGGTTCTGGGGCATGTTCTATGCGGGCAGCCTAATCACACCCGGACTGGCAACCGTACTCACCAACACACAACCTCTAATTGCCGGCCTTCTGGGCTGGCATATTCTGAACGAACGCATAGGGAAGCGGGCACTGCTGGGTACTCTACTCGGTTTTTCAGGAATTGTGGTCATCAGTGCGGAAAGTCTTTTCGCCACAGATGTTCAGTCATTGAGCGGTATCGCCTATGTTGTTATTGCCGCTGCAGGTTTAGCGATCAGCAATCTCTTGTTGAAGAAGTCTGCTAACCGTATCGATGTGCTATATGCCATGGGATTCCAGCTCTTACTGGGGGCTATCCCCCTGTCGCTATTGGCCTTTTTTAACACTTCATTGCCGCCCCTGAGTTGGAACTGGGATTACGTGTGGATCTTACTGGCACTGGCATTGCCCGGCACTGCTCTGCCATTTATTCTGTGGTTCTGGCTGATGGATACTGCGCCATTATACAAACTCAATGTCTACAGTTTTCTAACGCCTGTATTCGGGCTGTATTTAGGTTACACCTATTTTGCTGAGTCGCTATCTTCAATACAGTGGCTGGGTATTTTCCTGGTTATAGCCGCCATACCTCTGGTGAATTCGTCAACCAGAGCAGTGGTTTGAGGAAATATGAAATCGGATAATCTACCTGTATGACAGGCTGAATCGATTTACCAACAAGGTGATGTGATGACAAGTTCAGCGAAGAAAAAGCCATCCTATAAAACGGAGCTCAGAGAGCTACAAATACAACTCGTTAAACTTCAGCGGCACATCATCAAAAACAACCTACAACTGCTGGTCATATTTGAGGGCCGGGACGCCGCCGGAAAAGATGGTGTCATTAAGCGAATCACTGAACATCTAAGCCCGAGGGAAACGCGAGTCGTCGCCCTGGGAAAACCCTCTGAGCGCGATACTAATAGCTGGTACTTCCAACGTTACACAGCCCATCTGCCAAGTCGGCAGGAAATGGTACTGATGAATCGCAGCTGGTATAACCGAGCGGGCGTTGAAAAAGTCATGGGCTTTTGCTCGGAAAAAGAATATAAGCAATTTATGAAAGCGGTCGTACCGTTTGAAAAGATGCTTTGCGATACAGGTATTCAAATCATCAAATACTATCTCGATATATCGCGAGATGAACAGCAAAGTAGATTAGCAGGCTGTTGAAAAAATCTTACTTTTTCAGCTGAATGTGAGTTTTCCCACATTCAGCTGAGTTCTGGCTCTGCATAATCGACCGCGTTGCTCAGGATGAGCAGCTGGCAAGGAGGCCGATCAGTGACGATCGAGAGCGCAGGATGCGCGCTAACGCAATGGATGCGTGGCCCCTTGCTGTTTTTTACGCCAATAGTCGCTTCATCCTTGTAATGTTGTATGCTGCCGCCGTAAACCGAAACAGCCAGGCAACCGTTTCCCGGCCCTTATGGCGCAATTTACGCATCAGACCAATATCCTTCATCCACCCAAAGCACTCTTCTATCCGTTTGCGGCGAACCTGGCTGATCTGATAACCCCGTGTGCTCGTGGTGCGGCCGTCGATAGCACTGCGCTGTGACTTCGCCGCCACGTGTGGTGTAATCTTTAAGCCGCGACACCCTTCCACAAAATCAAAGGTGTCGTATCCCTTCTCGGCCCCGACACTTCGGCCCGGGTGCATAGCCTGAGCTGCCAGCAAATCCAACCCCGCTTCCCACTCCTGGCGCGTACCGGCTTCAGTGACTTCGGTTCCCACAATCAGGCCGTTGCGGTTTTCCGTCAATAGATGACCCATATGGCACAGCTTCGATTCTTTGCCTTTACCTTTGCGGAACAGCCGGGCATCCGGATCTGTCGTGGAGGCGTGGGTAGTGTTCGTGCGCTTCTGGCCATGAAAATTCTCATCGTCATTATCCCGCGGCCCATCCTTCGGTTTGAACGACTTCATCGAGGCACAGGCATCCAGCAGCGTACCATCCACACTGAAGTGTTCACGCGACATCAGCTGCTTCGCTTTGGCCTGTTTCTTTATTGCATCGAAGAACAACTCGTCGATATCGTGCGCCAGTAACCGATCCCGGTTCTTGGAGAAAACTGAATGATTCCATACCGGATCGTCCATACGCAGCCCGACAAACCAGCGAAACATCAGGTCGTAATCCAGACGCTCCATCAACTGCCGTTCCGAGCGGATGGTAAAGAGAATTTGCAGCAACAAGGCGCGAATCAGTTGCTCCGGGGGAATGGAGGGGCGACCGACACTGGCATACATCACATCGAAGGTGCCATCCATCGCTACCAGCCTTATCAACGATCTGCCTCACCAGCCGAATAGGGTGTTGTTGTGGGATTCGCAACTCCAGGTCAACGTAGCTGAACAGGGTTGGCTGACTATCGATTTCGCCGCGCATGAATCTCGACTCGCAAAGTTAAAGTGTTATGATCGCATATCCAGGGTTTTTCAACAGCCTGCTAATCCATTTAGACTCAGGGTATGCCTGGTGACGAATCCCGGGTTAATGCCTGATTGATGTTCGCTCATCGGCCCTGTACCTTTCTGAAATAATCCAACAACTTATTTTTTGTGTTTATGCACCGGTGACTTTTTCGTCTCTAATTCATGGTCCATCATTTGCCCCATCATCATTTGCATCATACCCATGCGCTCTTCCATCATCTCCATGCGTTTCATCATGTCCATTTTCTCCGGCATACCTTTATTCATCATCTGCATGCCGTCCTGCATAGCCTGCATATGTTCATCCATTAATTTTTTTCGCTTCTCAGGGTCGGTTTCGGTTTTTATTTCTGACATCATGGTATGCATTTTTTTCATATGATCATGCATCGCCATCATCTGATCATGATTCATCATTCCCATCATCATGCCGCTGTCAGCACCTTGGCTTTTATCACTGTGATCATGGGAGTTTTCTGAAAATACCGGAAAAGAAATGACAGAAGTAATAACGATGGTGGAAAGCAGTGTTGTCATTGAATGTTTCATAAGGAAATCCTCAGTAGGTTGAAGCGGCTTTATCGGTAGCAAATTTTGGTACCCACCCTGGGGTCGATTTCATATAGCGAAGATACACATCGCCAAATTCCTCAATCGCCAAACGCTCTTCACGCTTGGCCAATCGCACATAGACAACGACCAATATGGGAAACATGACCAATGTCGGCAGGGTCGGCCACTGCAACAGAAAGCCAAACATAATCATGATGAAAGCAATGTATTGTGGGTGACGGCAGCGGGCATACCAGCCGGTGGTCGCCAGGGAGTGAGTTTGTTGCGCTTTGTGGAGCACGTTCCACGCCGACGCGAGCAGAAAGAAGCCGAGCACGATTAGTACATTGCTGGCAATATGCAGCGGATCAAAGTGCGGATCACCTTCAAACCCGAGCATGGTGTGCAGTAAATGGCCATTTTCATGGGAGAGGAAGTCCACTCCTGGGTACTTTTCCGCCAGCCATCCAGACAGAAAATATATCGTCAGCGGAAATCCATACATCTCGGTAAAGAGCGCAATAATGAACGCAGAGAAAGCCCCAAAACTGCGCCAGTCGGTTTTTGTTTGTGGCTTGGCAAAACTGAAGGCAAAGAAAATAAATATTGCCGAATTCAGTATCACCAGTGTCCAGAGACCATAAGCTGAATCACCGTGCATTTGTCGTTCTCCTGTTTTCTACCGGGTCAATGGTGGTGCCGATGTTCGCTATCCCGGCGCCCATCTTCTAATCCACGCTGGTAAGCATCTTGATCTGACTCACCCTCATGCTGATGGCCTTCTCCCTGGCGCTGATGGCTCCCACCATGCCCCCCGTGGCCACCATGACCACCGTGCATGAAAAGATGCATAAAAGGACATGCCAGCAAAATCAGAAAAGGTAAAAACTGCCAGACATGCTGGCGGTGTTCGATCAGCAGAAAATACGTGGCAGCACCAATTAGGCCCAATGCCGCCAGTCCTTTGGGTGTTAACCAGAATGATGTTTTTTGCGTTGCCATATCACACCTCACGGATGAAATTGAAAATCGCTGTCTATCGCACTGCGTTTATCATGAATCCAAAGCAAGTCATTCACCGGAATAATACAAACCAGCCCTTCGCTATCGGCATTGACGTGCGCCGTTTCTACAATCAGTTGCGCGATGTTATTTGCATGCTCTGACCTGGCGTAAATCTCCATTTGAATGTGCTTAATCAAATGATTCTCGTTGAAGCTGTCGAAGTATTCTCCACGACCGCGAACCGGATGCAGGGTGAAGCCTTTAACCCCATGCCTAATGAGTGCTTCTTCTACGTCCTTCAAACGAAATTCGTCAAAAATGGCGGTCACTTTTTGAATATTCATACTGATATCAATCCTTACTTTCTTTGTTGAACATTCTCTAATTCACCGTGAGTTGACCGCGATACATCTGCATCTGACAATGAAAGGCGTATTCACCAGATTTCAGTGCAGGTAGTTGTATGGACTTCAGTTTATTGAGGGGCAAGGTGTCACTGATTTGCAGTTCGGGAATCAGTAACGTTTCTGAGCAGGGTGATTCATCTTTACGTATGAACTTCAGCTCAACCGGCTCACCCACAGGCACTTTAATTCGGGAGGGTGAATAGGTGCCATTTTCCACGGTAATCACCAGATCATTTTCACCCAGCTCTGCCTCTTTGGGTTTGTACAACCAAAACCACCATATAATGAGCGCGATCAGAACAACGCCAACACTATTAATGATTAACATGTCCACTCTCCTAAACAGGTTTCTGACGAAATAGCCATTAGTGCTCCTGTGCTTTGAACAAGCGCAGCCGGTTGGCATTAGTAACGACCGTGAGTGACGAAAATGCCATCGCGGCACCCGCAATCACAGGATTCATAAGCACCCCAAGCAAGGGATAAAGAATGCCAGCAGCCACCGGAACGCCCGCCACGTTGTAAATAAACGCACCGAACAGGTTCTGTTTGATGTTACGTAATGTCGCCTTGCTTACCGCAATGGCATCGGCAAGCCCATGCAGCGATCCGCGCATCAAGGTGATATCGGCACTTTCTATGGCCACGTCGGTGCCCGTACCGATGGCGAAACCCACATTGGCAATCGCCAGCGCAGGCGCGTCGTTGATACCGTCGCCTGTCATGCCGACGACTTCGCCTTCCATCTGTAACTCCTGAACCTTTTTGGATTTATCTTCCGGTAACACCTCGGCGAAGAACTCCTTAATGCCCGCTTTTTCGGCGACGGCTTTTGCCGTGGCGCGGTTGTCGCCCGTCAGCATTACAACGCGAATGCCGTTGTGCTGCAGTCGTTTAATGGCAGCAATGGAGTCTTCTTTGATGGGGTCAGCCACTGCGATAATGGCGGAGAGCTTGTTATCCACGGCGAAATACATCGGCGTCTTAGCCTCGGTAGCCAGGCTCTGCGCTTTTTCAACGAAATCCCTAAGTTCGATATTGCGCTCTCGCATCAGTTTCTCATTGCCGAACAACAACGTTTTGCCATCCACTTCCGCTTGCACGCCGTGGCCGGCGATAGCGTTAAAATTGGAGACTTTCCCGGTTTCGATTCCTTTCTCCTGGGCAGTCTCGACAATGGCCAGCGCCAGGGGATGTTCAGAACCCGATTCAAGCGTGGCTGCCAGCTTCAGGATAGTGTCCTCGTCCTGCTCGCCTGCGACCAAAATATCGGTGACCTTCGGCGCCCCCAGGGTAATGGTGCCGGTTTTATCCAGAATCATGGCTGATATTTTCGATGCGGTTTGCAAGGCTTCGCCGTTGCGAATAAGGACACCCGCTTCTGCCGCTTTGCCCACACCCACCATCACCGACATGGGGGTTGCCAGACCCAACGCACAGGGACAGGCGATAATCAGTACCGTGGTGGCCGATACGATGGCAAACGCCACGGCTGGGTTCGGGCCAAAGTTGAGCCAGACCAACGCACTGGTGACGGCGATAATCATTACGACGGGTACAAAATACGCGGAAATCACATCGGCCAAACGACCAATAGGCGGCTTGGAATTCTGTGCGCGTTTGACCATGTTGATAATTTGCGCCAGGGCCGTGTCTTTGCCGACACGAGTGGCCTTAAACAGAATGGAGCCGGTTTTATTGATGGTGCCCGCTGCAACCGTGTCGCCCACGGCTTTTTCAACGGGCATGGGTTCACCCGTTAACATGGACTCGTCAATGGCGGTATGGCCTTCTATGACTTCACCATCGACAGGAATTTTTTCTCCCGGACGTACACGCACCACATCGTCCATCAGTACCTGCTCAATGGCGATATCCAATTCCTTTTCGTCGCGTATGACTCTGGCTGTCTTAGCCTGCAGGCCGATCAGCCGTTTAATAGCTTCCGATGTGCGCCCGCGGGCTTTGAGTTCTAGGGCCAGGCCAAGATCGATCAGCCCGATAATGATCGCCGTGGCCTCAAAGTAAACATGGCGAGCTTGTTCTGGAACCGACTCGGGGAAAAATACGACCACCATGGAATACAGCCATGCGGTACCCGTACCCAGCGCAATCAAAGTGTCCATATTGGCAGAATGATTCAGGAAGGACTTCCAGGCGCCGACAAAAAAATGTTTTCCTGAGAAGTACAAAACGCCAAAGGTGAGTATGCCAACGATCAGCCAAGCGATCCGCTCGGTTGTGGTATTAACATTAACCTCCCCGGTAATCAGCGCATAGGCCATTAGCGGCCCACCCAGGGAAAGGGCTATCCAGGTTTCCTTCATCAGGCGTTTGTAATAAGCCTGATCCGCCTTTTCTTTTTCTGCGAGCGCATCATCTTCGCTCTCCGCAGCCGCAAGCTTCGCGTTGTAACCGGCTTTTTCCACCGCCTTTACCAGATCAGCAGCATCGGCATTGCCCGTCACACTCACAGTGCGCTGAGCGAAATTCATCTCGGCATTTTCTACACCGGACACCGCCTTTAGCGCCGACTCAATTTTTCCAACGCAACTGGCACAACCCGCACCTTCAATAATCAGTTCCTGAGGACCAGAGTTATTTCCTGAACTGTGGTGATGAGCCTTATGTGCATGATGATCATGAGGCGGAGTTGTCGTACCATCTTCATGGCAAGAGACACCGCCAGATTCCGTTTTAGTTGTACTCATACCCTACTCCCGGTTATTTCTTAAGAACTGTTATCGGATGACCGCCGCTGGAAAGCCAACGCCTTGCAATACTTCAACGAGATGATCTGCATCGACTGCACCAACAACTGAAGCGACACCGGTTGCCAGATCCATAGAGGCCTCACTGACCCCGGAAACGGATTTCAGAGTATGTTCTATACTTTTAACGCAACCACCACAGGTGGCTCCCTGCACTTGTAATTGGTGCAGGGGTTGCGATGATCTGCTAACACTGTTGGTATCAGGTGCCGCAGACGAAATGGATGACTTGCCCGCACAGCAACAGCCACTTTTACGTTGATTGGCGTTCGTCGTTTGGTGTGTATTCATACTCATTCCTCCACGGTGAATTCTTCAATTAAATGGCAAAGCATATGACCTGTCGGAGCCTTGTCCGGTTTTTGGCTCCACTCCAATACGGCGCGTTGCATACGATCCCGCAGCCGTATCGTTTCTTTAAACTGCTGCTCAGTTTCATGTAATCTCTGATCAATCAAGCGTCTCACCGTCGGACAAGGAGATTTTTTCTTGTCAGCATGGGAAAGAATTTCCTGAATATCCTCGACCGAAAATCCCAACTGTCGGGCGCTTAACACAAACCTCAAACGCTTAACATCGTTGTCGCTGTATTCCCGATATCCATTGGCCTTGCTTTTGGTGGGATTCAGAATATTGATGCGGGTATAAAACCGTACCGTGTCTGCCGTAATGCCCAATAGCCTGGCAACCTCGATGACTTTCATGCCACCCTCCTCTTGATCCAGTCATGCCATCCTAAGCTTCCGCCGGGATCAGGACCTTGATCTGAGTCAATCACCGGTTATAAACCGAGGTTCTACACCAAGCTTTATAACCGTGCGCTGGAAAAGGTTATACACCTGTGTCATGGACACAGGTCAAGCAGTTTTAGCGTGCAGATTCATGCCATCTATTGGCTATGTTAATGAGGGGAGACTGACACCTGGATGACCCCAACATTACACACCTGTAATGTTGGGGTAGATTATTTGATCCAAATCAACTCGAATGACATTTGGCCAGATCCCTTTCTCAGAGCTTTCTCCAAAGAAGGTAAACGGCTGGTAGCACGAGTAAAGTCAGAATGACCGCACTTAGCATCCCACCGACCATGGGCGCGGCAATACGACTCATGACCTCCGAACCGGTCCCTGTTCCGTACATTATCGGCAACAGCCCCACGATAATCGCGGCAGCCGTCATCATCACCGGACGCACCCGTAAGCCGGCACCGTGTAATACGGCGTGGCGCAGGGTTTCCAGGCGGGGTTCCACGCCCTCCTGCTCACACTCCTCCAGCATATGCCGATAAGCCTGGTTGAGGTACACCAGCATGATGACGCCGATTTCCACAGCAACACCGGCCAACGCAATAAAACCCACGCCCACGGCGACTGAAAAGTTATAACCGAGCAGGTACATCAGCCAGATTGAACCCACCATCGCCAAGGGTAGTGTTCCCATAATGATTGCGACTTCAGCAAAGCTACGGAAGTTGAAATACAGCAGCACGACAATGATGGCCAGCGTCAGCGGCACTACATAGGTGAGTTTCTCTTTAGCGCGCAACATGTATTCGTACTGCCCCGACCAGTTCAACGAATAACCTGCCGGCAGCTCCACCTGATCGGCCACCACGGCCATGGCATTCTGGACGTAACTGCCAATATCCACCCCGTCGATATCGACAAAGGTCCAACCGTTGAGGCGAGCGTTTTCACTCTTGATAGCGGGTGGACCATCCTCCACATAGACGTTCGCCACGTCCGCCAGGGCAATGCGCTGGCCACTGCCGGTCACAATCGGTAGCAGTGCCAGTTGCTCCGGGGAATTACGCAGATCCTGCGGGTAACGCAGATTCACCGGGTAGCGTTCCAGGCCTTCAATGGTTTGGGTGACGTTCATGCCGCCGATGGCGGTGGCCACCACCTGTTGCACATCGGCGATATTCAGTCCGTAGCGAGCGGCTTTTTCCCGCTGGATATCCACCTTGATATAACGCCCGCCGGCCACACGTTCGGAATAAACCGAAGCCGTACCTGGCACATCTTTTAAGACCTGCTCCAGGCGCCGCCCGATTTTTTCGATTTGCTTGAGATCAGGTCCTGCCACTTTGATGCCCACCGGGGTTTTAATGCCGGTGGCCAACATATCGATACGGGTTTTGATCGGCATCACCCAGGCGTTAGTCAGGCCGGGAAATTTCACCAGCGCGTCCAGCTCTTTTTTGAGCGAGTCGGTGGTCATCCCCTCGCGCCATTCATCCCTCGGTTTGAGCTGGATAAACGTTTCGATCATGGTCAGCGGCGCCGGGTCGGTGGCCGTTTCTGCACGACCGATTTTGCCGAACACGCTTTTCACTTCCGGTACGGTGGCAATCAGCTTGTCCGTCTGCTGCAGAATCTCCCGGGCTTTACCAATGGACAGCCCGGGATAGGTGGTGGGCATATACATCAGATCACCCTCATCGAGCGGCGGGATAAATTCGCTGCCAATTTTGCTCACCGGCCAGAAGCCGATGACCGTCACCACCAAAGCCAAGGCCAAAGTGGTTTTGGGGTGGTTAAGCACCACTTTCAGCGCAGGCATGTAGACGGCAATCAAGGCCCGATTCAGCGGGTTTTTGTGCTCAGGCAAGACCTTGCCACGAATAAAATAACCCATCAGCACCGGCACCAGTGTCACCGCCAGTGCGGCACTAGCCGCCATGGCGTAAGTCTTGGTGAAGGCCAGAGGTGAAAACATCCGTCCCTCTTGCGCTTCCAGGGTAAACACCGGCACAAAGCTCACGGTGATGATCAGCAGGCTAAAAAACAGCGCGGGCCCCACTTCAGCCGCCGATTCCGCAACCACTTGCCAGCGATTTTCGTTGGTCAGGGGTGTGCGCTCCATGTGCTTGTGCATGTTCTCGATCATCACGATAGCGCCATCAATCATTGCCCCGATGGCAATAGCGATACCGCCCAAGGACATGATATTGGCGTTCAGCCCTTGCAGGTGCATAACGATAAAGGCGGTGAGAATACCGACGGGCAGACTGACGATGGCCACCAGGCTGGAGCGGATATGGAACAGGAACACCACACACACCAGGGCTACGACAATGAATTCCTCCAGCAACTTATGCCACAGGTTGTCGACGGCGCGCTCAATCAGACCGGAACGGTCGTAAACCGTAACGATTTCCACACCTTCGGGAAGACCCGCCTTAAGGGTTTCCAGTTTGGCTTTAACACCGTCAATGGTTTTCTGGGCATTTTCGCCAAAGCGCATCACCACGATGCCACCGACGGCTTCGCCTTCGCCATTCAGTTCTGCAATACCCCGACGCATCTGCGGACCCACGTCGATATCCGCCACATCTTTCAGTAGTAGTGGCGTGCCCTTTACATCAAGACCCAGTGGAATATTGGCCAGATCCTCGCGCCCCTGGATATAACCGGAGGCACGTACCATGTATTCCGCTTCGGCCATTTCCACCACCGATGCGCCGACCTCCTGATTACCGCGCTGGATGGCCATCTGGATATGGGACAGAGGGATGTTGAAGGCACGCAACTTGTCCGGATGTACCTTGACCTGATACTGCTTCACCATGCCGCCCAGGGCGGAAACTTCCGACACGCCGGGCACGGTTTGCAGCTCGTATTTCAGGAACCAGTCCTGCAGGCTGCGCAACTGGCTGATATCGTGTTTTCCAGTACGATCCACCAGGGCGTAGAGGTAAACCCAGCCTACACCGGTAGCGTCCGGCCCCAGTTGTGGCCGGGCGTTAGCTGGCAAGGTGGGCGCGACTTGCGACAGGTACTCCAGCACCCGCGATCGGGCCCAATAGGCGTCGGTTTCCTCGTCAAAAATGACGTAAACATAGGAGTCACCAAAGAAGGAATAACCTCGCACGGTGACCGCACCCGGTACCGATAGCATGGCGGTTGTCAGTGGATAGGTGACCTGGTCTTCCACCACCTGTGGTGCCTGGCCGGGGTAGCTGGTTTTGATTATCACCTGCACGTCCGAAAGGTCGGGGATCGCGTCCACCGGCGTGTTTTTCAGCGACCAGCCGCCAATTCCCACCAGGATCAAAGTGGCCAGCAATACAAAAAACCGATTCTGGACGGACCAGCGGATAATGCCTTCGATCATGGCTTACCCTCCCCGTTGTGCTGACTGTGGTCCATATCCATCTGACTGTGATCCATATTCATCGAATCGTGGTCTGTCTCCATCGAATCGTTACCCATCTCCATGCCATCATGAGTCATGGATTGATGTTGGCTGTGATCCATTTCCATACCGTTGTGACTCATCGGCTGATCACCGTCGGATATCGGCATGTCTTCGGTAGCAGCATCGGGTCGATGGATCTGGCTGATCACATAGTTGTTGTCGCCCTCTCTTGTAATTTCTACGTGAAGAGTCATGTCAGGCTGTAAACCTTGAAGGTCTACATTTTTAGAGGCGGTAAAAGTCATGGTCATGGCCGGCCATTGCCAGTCATCGATGGCGTCATGCGCCAGCGTCAACATCCGGTGCTCGGTCATCAGGCTTTTAATACGTGCGCCAACCCAGACCGATGTGGGAGCTGCGGCCTCAGCCTTATTGTCCGAACCATGGTTCATGCGCAGAAAGTCCGAGGTTTTGCTGGACTCAGAATCAATCAGGAATTGCGCCGAGGTCACGATGCGATCGCCTTGATTCAGCCCCGACGTGATTTCCGCCTGAACATCGGTGATATGCCCCACTTGAACCGCAACGGATTTAAAACGGCCTTCGCCCTTGGCCAGCACAACACGAGATTGACTGCCGGTACGAATCAGCGCTTCACGGGGAATCAACAGGGTGTCGTCCATCGGTGCCGCCTCAATGCGCATCTGCGCAAACATACCCGGTTTCAGATAACCATCGGGATTGTGAAAATGCACTCTTACCTGAGCGGTGCGAGTCGTGGTGTTAAGGCTCGGGTAGACATAGTCGACCTGGCCCTGCCACTCACGCCCCGGTAAATAACCCAAATGCATCTGGACTTGATCGCCGACTTGCACCAGGGAAGCCTGTCGCTCAAAGACTTCACCAATCACCCAGATATGCTCCAGCTGACCGATCGCCATGATTTCCATGCCGGGTTTTACAAACATGCCTTCGCGCGCCATGAGGTTATCCAGTACACCCGATTGCGGGGCTGTGATGGTGATGGTCTGGCTCACCTTGCCGGATTTCTTCAGTCGGTTGATTTCTGATTCTGGCACCTGCAGAGATGCCAGGCGCTCCTTAGCGGCTTCAATCAGCGTGGCGTTATTGCGCTTTAGTGCCAAGAGTAATTCCTCCTGCGCATTAACCAGGGTCGGTGAGTAAAGCGCATAGAGAGGTGCCCCCTGCTCCACCGGATCGCCAGATGCCTTGACGTAGAGTTTTTCGATCCAACCCTCCACCCGCGGGTGAATATGTATCAAATGATCTTCGTCGTACTGCACATAACCCACGGTATTGACGGAAACGTCCATCTGGCCGCGGGTAACGGGTGCCGTGCGTACGCCAAGGTTATTGACCACATCCGGCGATATGTTGACGGTGCCAATCTCCTGATCATCGCCGGCTTCTTCATACACCGGAATCAGGTCCATCCCCATGGGGGATTTACCCGGTTTATCACGCTTGTAATTGGGGTCCATCGGCGCGACCCAGTAGAGCGGTTCCTTTTTGGCTGTCGCCTTACCGCCCTCTCCCGCGTTTTGCATGCGCCACAAGGCTGAATAGTGGGCAAGGGTTGCCGTTGCAATCAGCAATGCAACGGTAATGAAAAATGATTTATTCAATTGAATCTTCATGGGGTCATTCCTTCCGTGCGATTGCCGTTTGTTGCAGGGGACTGCTTTGCGTGGCTTTGCGGTAACAGCACTGAGCGGTTTGTCGGTAAGAGATAGTTCAGTTCGGCAAGGGTTTTTAGCCGATCGACCTTGATGGTCAGGAAATCGATTTTCGCGTTCAACTCGGCGATGCGGGCACGCACCGCTTCAGCAAAGTCGCCGTCATCGTTGTTATAAGCAGTCAGGGCAGCTTCGGCCTGCTCCGCCATTTGCGGCAGTAGCTGCTGGTCATAGAGTGTGCGGCGCTCATTCAGCCGCTGGATTTGCACGATCGACGTGTCCAGCTCTGCCATCAGTTTTCGCGCCATCAGTAGCTTGTCCGTTCGCAGCGCCTCGGCTCGGGAGGTGGCGGCACTGACTTCCTTATCCTGTCGATTGTCCGTGAAAAGCGGCAGATCAAATGTGACACCGACCGAGAACAGATCGGCGCGATCCCGACCCATGGGGTCATCGTCCCGATAACCGTACTGGGCGGTGAGCCCCCACTCGGGCTTATACTTTTGCTGGGCCAACTCAACCCCGGTCTGCATGGCCTCGATACGCTGGTCAAAGGCCAATAACAGGGGATGCCGATTGATCTGTTCATAGAGCCAGCGATCATTTTTAGGCTGACCCATGACTAAAGTTGGCTCCTCACCCAATTTACTGGATAAGGTTTGCGCCAACGGCAGACTGGCTTGACCGCCAATCCACTCGGAGAGCCGCTGCTGGGCGGATTCCCGTTGTTGTCGCAACACGGTCAGGCGATCATCCAGTCGTGTGAGTTCCAGTTGTGCCCGGATAATATCCTGCTGGCGGGCGCGCCCCAGTGCGGAGGAATAGCTGGCTTTGGTGGCATCCACCAGATGTTCAAACAGCGCGCGATCCTGTTCAATCAAACGGATACTTTCCTGTGCCCGGTAGGCTTCCAGCCATAACTGAGTCACCGTCGCTGTCACCTTGTCCTGGCGATCCTGCCTGAGCAGTGGCTCCTGGGCCGCCAACTCCTGCTTTTGGCGGCTGGTTAACGCCAGACTATCGCCGCGCGGAAACATCTGACTAACACCCACAGTCAGCTGCGTCATCGGTTCCTGATTGATATCGAAGCTATCGGTCGGGAAGTTGGCCGCCATCAGGCTGACCTTGGGATCAGGCAGGGTTGAGGCGGAAATGGATTCACTGGTCAGTGCATCTTCCCGGTAACGGCTGCCGTTCAGCCAGGGGTCGGAGGCAATCGCCTGTGCAATCGCCGCTTCCAAGGTCAACTTACCAGTCTGGTCTTGATCCAACTGTGTTTGGGCAAATTGTTCTTGGGCAACTTTTTCCTCGGCAAAAGCAGGAACCCCCACCAACAAGAACAACAATAAAAAACTCCGTTGAATGTTCATGGTGATACGTCCTATTGCTGATCGCGGCTGTCCACTGAAGCAAACACTTCAGCCGAACCGTCTTTTTTTAGCAACCACACCTGGTAAGGCATAAATCTGTCGCCCATTTCCATCCCGGGGCTGCCCGCCGGCATGCCCGGCACGCTCAGGCCGATGGCACCAGCCGGTGGATTTTCCAGAAACTGCTGAACGAAGCGCGCGGGGATATGACCTTCGAAGACATAGCCGTCACTCGTCACCGCCGTGTGGCAGGATTGGTATTCGGGGGCAATGCCATGGTCGTCTTTAACGCGATTCAAGTCCGCCGGATGGTGGATTTTGGTCTCAAAGCCGGTGTTTTCCATATGCTGAATCCATTGCTGGCAGCACTGGCAGGTGCGACTTTTGTAAACATCCAGTGTGGTAATCGATGCGGTTTTAGCGGCATGATCTTCGCCCTCCGAACAGGCGGCGAGGAATAACAGAGAAACAATCAGCGCAAGATAACGCAGATAATGAGATAAAGGTTTCATGGTGGCTCCCAATCACGAGACGCAATGAGCGCATTCAGTGGCGATCACGCGTTGTAAAAAATGTTTTGGGAGTTTTTTCGACTCCCGCTTAAAAAGTAGTTGGAGGCCCGAATTTCAGGCGTACCAACCCTATGTCAGCGGGAAATGGGGGGGCGAAATAGCGAGGAAACTTCCTGGGTGAGGAGGGAAACCGAATATTCCGTATTGAGAGTTTGGGAAAACTGAACGGAAAACGAAGACAGTGCGCTTACTACCGCCACACTTGCAAAAATACAATCCATCTGAGAACAATCGTCCTGGCTGCAACAGCCTTTGGCCTTGGCATTATCGGCCGCAGCGTGGTTCATATGGGCCATATCCATTGTTGCTGCCATTGCATGAGCGGTGGAATGATGAGTCATCTGTTCGCAGGGCAACTTCACAACGGCAAACGACTGGCTGGTAAAAGCCAGTAACGCGAAGATTGCCATGTAAAACCCAAATCTGTTCAATTGCATACTGAGATGATACAACTCATTATTTATATCTGATAAGTCTATATATTTCGTCTGAATGTTCAATCTTTCGTTCCACTTCATGCGTTGAGGTGGATCAAAAAACTTGTTATTTCGTTACCGCTAAACTGAAAAATAAATTGCACCAACCATAAAAAATACCTTCTCAGTAAATAGTAAAACACAAGTCTGTCAACCAGATGACGGTATAATTACAAAGCCGTCATACACGGTTGCTTGAATTATGGCGTGGTTAAGCCCAAAGGGCTCCCAGTGGTACGGCATAAAGATTGTCACCAAAGGCTGTCGTATGGTCGCCGTCATAGAGCAGAATACCGATCTTGAAGCGATCGGCAGCCACGGATTGAAACCGTTTCAGTCCGGTAAAATCCTTCGCACTTAAGGTCGCTGCCGCCTTCACCTCGATGGCGAAGCAGTCACCCATGGCGTTCTCGATAATCACGTCCACCTCCACTTTGTCCTTATCCCGGTAATGGTAAAAACTCAATGGTTCGTCCACCCAAACCGCTTGCTTGCGCAATTCGTTATAAACGAAGGTTTCCAACAGCAGACCAAAATCTCCCGGTTGTTTGAGCAGACGGTCCCGGTTGAGGCCTCGCACGGCGCACATCAGGCCAGTATCGACGGAATGCAGTTTGGGTGTCTTCACCAGCCGTTTATATTCGTTGGAATGCCAGGCGGGCAATTGCTCCACCAGAAACAATTGCTCCAACAGTGCCATATATTTTTTGATGGTCAGCCGATCCAGTCCCAGTTTGCCCCCCAATTCGGTGAGATTGACCAGTTTACCGGCGTAAAAGGCGGTGAGCTTGAGCAACTTGCCCATTAAATCCGGATGATCAATGTGGGTCAGATCACGAATATCCCGTTGCACCAGAGTGCTCAGGTATTGCTGATACCAGGCCTGGGAGCGTCGTTCACTGGCGCGCTGTAGCGGCTCCGGAAAACAACCGGTGACCAATCGGTTCAGGATGTGCTCCCTAACACGGATGGACTGGGTTGAAGGAGCTTCCCGGTTCAACAGCTTAGAGAGAAATGTCGGTTGCTGCCCCTGGATCTCACACTCCGAGAGCGTCATCAAGCGCACCGATTCCATCCGGCCCGCCAGAGAGTCGGAGAGCCTCGGCAGTAACAAGGCATTGGCGGAGCCCGTCAGCAGAAATCGACCGGGTGTACGCTGTTCGTCCACTGCCTGCTTGATGGATACGAACAACTCCGGCAGGCGTTGCACTTCGTCCAGGGCAATGCGGGTGGCTGGCAGGTTGCGAATAAAGCCCACCGGATCGGCTTGGGCAATCTCAAACTGGGCCTGGTCATCCAAGGTGATGTAGGTCCATTGCTCGGCCCCCATTTCATCCATCAAGGTCTTCACCAGGGTGGTTTTACCGGTCTGACGGGGCCCCATGATAAACACGACGGGCGTGTCGCTCAGCGCTTCTTTGACGTGGAGTTCAGAATAACGAGGGTACATAAATGGACTTCCGGCTAAACAGGAGTTGTAATTCGGCTACCTGATATTCTATTATCGTCCAATCGTTATTACAATGCCGTCCAAATGTGAAAGATGGCAGTACCCACTGTCGGCATCATAAAAACACAAATAAAAACAACTCTATAGGAGTAGTTGGCGTGACCACAAACCGATGAGGCGCTCATGACAGCCAAAGAGCAGTTTTTGACCAACCAACAACGCTATCAGCCACTGATATTGCCGCAACGCTTTTCCGACGAGGAAATGGTTCGCGACTGGACCCTGAATCGCCGCGACTGCCAGATGGTTAACAAATACCGCAAACAGTACCGCTTGGGCGTTGCCATCCAGCTCTGTGCCATGCGCCTCTATGGCCGCTTTCTGAACCAGCTCAGCGATCTCTCGTCCCGCGTGGTCAGCTACCTCAGCAGCCAACTCGATTTACCGCCAGCGCTCACTGTGGAAGTGCCCGAACGGGAAGCCACCTTATTGGAACACCGCAATAACATCCTCAAATACCTGGGATTCAGGCGTTTTGATGTCAAGGTGGAAGCCGATCTGGATCGCTGGGTCGAAGCTCAGGCACACCAGGGGTTACTGCCGGATGAACTCTTTCATCGGGCAGAGCGCTACCTGCTGTTGAATCGGATTGTTTTACCGGGGCCCACCACCATCGAACGGCAAATCGTTCGCATCTGCAACCAGGTCCATGCTCAGCTCTTTGAGCAAGTGTTTGAACAGATGTCGCCTGAATTGCGAGAGGCTATCGATGATCTGCTGCAAACTTCAGGCGGCAATCAACGAACCTATTTCAATCAGCTTAAGGAATATCCACCCGCTGCCAAAATTTCATCGCTGAAGCGCTACCTTGAGCGCTACGACAATCTGGTGGCTACCGGTATTAATGCATTCGAGGAAATGCTCATTGATACCACCTTTCTTCACTACCTGTACCGATTGACCAAGCGCTACAGCGCCAAGGACATGAAACGCTTCAAGGATCATAAGCGCTATGCCCTGATGGTGTGTTTCCTGCTGGAATCCCGAAAGATATTGCTCGATCACCTAGTTAAAATGCACGATCAGTACATGACGGAGCTGTGTCGGCAAACCAAAAACAGTCACGACAAGAAGCATAAGGAATTTCGTAAACGGCAAAAGAAAGCGATTGATACCGTGCTCGATACCACAGATGTGCTGCTTGAGTGGCCCGAAGAGGAGCCTTTATACAAGCAGGATTTATGGCAGCGTATCGACCAGAAACACCTACTGGTTTCCATTGACGATTTGCGCATCTTCAAGCGCCTGGAAGAGCGTGGCTACTGCGATTTGCTATTGACCCGTTATCCCAGTCTACGAAAGTATTTTGCCGACTTTATCCGCTTACCATTTGAGGTCGCGAAAGGCTCCGGACATCTGATCAAAGCAATCCAGATTGTCCAGCAACTGGATAATGGTGATCTCAAGAAGCTACCGGAAACGACACCGATAGCCTTCATTCCCCGCGAATTACGTCGCAGCCTCAAAGATCAAGGTGGCAGCATCAATCGTAATGTGTGGGAAATGGGACTAGCGTTGGCGATGAAAGACGCATTGCGTTCCGGCGATCTCTATTTGCCGCAAAGCAAGCAACATGTTTCGTTCTGGGATCTAACCTTGAACGAGCCTAACTGGGATGAAACAAGGCAAACCGTCTATACCGAACTGCAACAACCACCTCCGCACGAAGTTCGTGCCGTCATTTCAGCACAGTTCCACGAATCTGTATCTGAAGCGAAAAAACGGTTTGGTCTGGATAATTTCGCCGAGATCAACAATGGTCGGTTGAAACTCAAGCGCGATGACAAGCTGGATGTGCCGGATAAAGTCAGCCGACTGCAAAAAGTGATCGATGCGCACATGCCAACCATCCGCATCGAACAGCTCCTCATGGAGGTGGATCAAATGACGCACTACAGTCGTCACTTTGTTCCCATTCAGCACCATCAATCACGCCCGAAAGCTTTTTATAAAAGCCTGATGGCCGCCATTATTTCACAGGCCACCAACCTGGGTGTGGTGTCGATGAGCGCCAGTGTAAAGGGAGTGACCGTCGATATGCTCAGGCACATCCTGCAATACTATATACGTGAGGAAACCCTCATTGACGCCAGCGCCGAAATCGTGAATCAGCACCATGAACTGCCGCTCAGTGCCGTCCATGGTAGCGGTACGTTGTCCTCATCGGATGCGCAACGATTTAAGATTCGGGCTGACAGCCTGCTGGCATCCTATTATCCCCGATACTATGGCTATTATGAGAAGGCGATAGGGATCTATACCCACGTGTCCGATCAATATTCCGTATTCAGCACCAAGATCATTTCCTGTAGTCCGCGTGAAGCGCTGTATGTACTGGATGGATTATTAGAAAACAACACCATCCTGAAAATACGGGAACATACCACCGATACCCACGGATATACGGAAATCGTTTTCGCGCTTTGCCATCTGCTCGGCTTCTACTTTATGCCGCGTATTCGGGATTTGAAGGATCAACAACTCTACCGTATCGACAAATCCGTCGATTACGGTGACCTCAACAATCTGCTCACCAAAACTGCTGATCTGGCCATCATTGAGGAACAATGGGAGTACATGATGCGCGTGGCCATTTCCCTGAAGCAGAAAACGGCGCCAGCCCATGTAATCGTTCAGCGATTGACCAATAGCTCACCCTCGGATCGCCTCACTAAAGCCTTCACCAATCTCGGGCGGATCATCAAGACTGAATACATTCTGCGCTACCTGACGGATCAGGAATTGCGTCGAACCGTCCAGCGGCAATTGAATAAAGGAGAATACAGACACAAGCTGCCGCGCTGGATCTTTTTTGCCGACCAGGGTGAGTTCACTACCGGTGATTATGAGGAAATCATGAATAAGGCCAGCAGTCTTAGTTTTGTGTCGAACGCCATTCTTTACTGGAACACGATCAAGATAAATGACATTGTGGAACAGCTCCGACAGCAGGGGGAGGACATTGACGATGAAACCCTGTCCCATATCTCGCTATTGCCCTATAAACATGTGCTACCCAATGGCACCTACTTTATTGAGGATGAAGAGGAGAAGGGGTAAATCAGCAGAAACCTACGGTTACGACGTGGTCGCGGGATTCAAAACCGTAGGTTTTCGTTCAAATGCCCCCGCTGGTCCTACGTTTGTAAATGGGATTGTGGATGAATCCAAACCCATAAAGTGTCACGACAAGGCTATCGAAAATACGATATGGGGCGAGTATGAGTGGGATATTAACGGGGTTAATTTACGAGGTAATGCTAGTGATCTTCAAAGAACAAAAGGCGTTATTGAGGATGGCCAATTTATAATAGGAAAAAACAGCTAACATATTTCTTCAAGGTACAAAGCTACATTCCACTTCATCCCTAAGCAATGCGTCGTAGTCCTAAATGAATAACGTGCGTTTACAGAAAATATTTCTGCTTATTGCTCTCGTGCGTTGGGGACAGTGATAGAGCATGTATAACTATATGGAGAGCAGATATGACTGAAAATCAGAAAGTACTGGATATAGCAGAAAATTTTCTAGATCAGATGCTGAAAGCGGATCGAGACGGTGACAATCCCGAATAGTGAGGTTACAAAAATTCGCAAGCGGTATCGCGTCGAAGCGGCCATAGGCGATTGCAGTGACGAAGAAAAATACCGAAAGCGGCAGACACTGAGCGTACCGCTGCTCAACGAACTCAACGGCGGGCAGGAATATTATCGAAGCTCTGCTAACGTGGAATGTGCCGCTGGAGAGAAGTTCAAAAATCACATCTACCTACCGTAAGGGTCAATGCGCGGATTGAACGGCGCTTACTGTTGTCGCAGTATTCCGTGGGCTAACGCAGCCTGCAAGTTATGTTAGAATCGCGCGATTCTGACAGCACCCATGCCCATGATCCAACTCTATGATGTTAGGAAAGGTCGCAGCCATGCAGCATAACCACTCGCCCATCGCACCCACAAACACGGTACCCGGCGCACTGCGAATCGTCTTTATCTTGTTAGCCGCCGCCGGGTTGGCCGTTACCTATTGCCTCTGGAATCTCAAGCTCATTGACCACGGTCACTTTCATGAAGATGCGTACATCATGTTCATCTATGTTCAGAACATACTGAACGGATACGGTGAAGCCTTTTACCCTGGTGGGCCGCCAGCAGAGGGGGCAACGGATTTTCTTTGGTTAATGCTGTTATGCGGGGCCGGCCTGCTCGGCATCGACCCTGGTTCCGCTTCCATTGCACTAAACGCCTTTGGCGTCTTTGTGATGAGTGCATTGATACTCTGGGTGCTCTGCAAAAAAGTAAGTGGCCCGTCCCTGCTCCTGTTTCTACCCTGGGCCCTGATCTGGATTTACAACGACAGCCTGGTCGCCGCAGTCGGTGGCTTCAGCGTTTATCTGTACTCCGCACTCTGTACCAGTCTGGTTTTTATTCTGTATCAACAAAAAGGGATACTGTGGCTGCCCGCACTGGCGCTGGTGGTGGGGCTGTTCAGACCTGACGGTGTCATCTTTGGGTTGGGGGCATTCGCAGCAGGAGCGTATATCGCGTTCAATCAGGGGCACATAAAGCACTACCTGGCTATTTCATTGGCTTGCCTGATCCTGGCCATCACCTATTTCGGACTGCGGCTAGCCTATTTCGGAGAATGGCTACCGCTGCCGTTGTATGTAAAGGGGGCTGGGGAACTGTTCACCAATAGCCCATGGGCACCCCTCAACGAAAAGCTCCTGGTACTGTTGGGGCTGATTGCCGCACTGTCCCGACAGTTGAAAACCGCAGCCTTGTTGATGGTGCCTGCGGCCTTTCTGTTTATCGCTTTGCTGTTTGCCCATCAGAGCCAGAATGTAGGCTACCGTTTTCAGGCACCGATTTATTTTAGCGCGTATTTTTTGCTGTTCTGCTGCTTGGTGGATTGGTATGCACGCACCACACCCACCACCAGGAAAAAGATGGTCGTGGGTCTGTCCCTGCTGTGCCTGATAGTCATTGGCGTGGATAACAAAAGCAATCTGAAAAGTAGCAAGCAGGTTATTTCCAACCACACCTACATCAATCAGTTTTCTTTTGATATTCGGGACCTGATTCCCGACGAAGCCACCATAGTGCTCACAGAAGCCGGCCGAATGGCGTTCTGGAATCAGCACGGGGCACGTATTGTGGATCTGGTGGGTCTAAATAGCGTTTACCCGGCCAAGCACGATGTTGATGTCCCTTATGTTGCATCCCTCAACCCCTCGGTGGTCATGTTTCATCACGCGTTTATGGTGGATACCTCATCGTTCAAAGGCGAGCATCAGGGCCAGCGGGTGGTGCTGCTGAATAACAACGAGCGGGGCAAGCTCACCATCGACTCCCGGATCAATCCCGAAATTTACGCTCACGACAAGGTGTTGGGAGCATCGGTAACCCTCACGGCATTCCTCAAGCAGTACTTCGATCAGTATTTTGTTTATCTGGTGGACTACCAGGAGGACGATACTTTCCGCCACATTTACGGCTTCCGAAAAGACCAGTTTGACAGCAAGAAAGTGACCGAGCTTATGATGTACGCCTTTCAGTGTGACGATGAATGCTTGTCCTACACCACTATGATCCAACGCTAACAAGCAGGCTGATCCGGCGGCCCTCTTGCATCATTGACACGGGATTACGAGGAAGGCTCTTTCAAGGTCAGCCTGTTAATAGCGGTTGCCATGGGGTATTCTTGCCGCACATAAATTCGTCACAGAATGAAGCTTATTGGCCCATTACCCCAGTTAGCCCACACTACCGTCAGCCTGTTTTCTGAAATAACTTAATGCCGGATTTTTGGAACACCTGATCATATGAAAAAATCGCTTCTCATCTCACCTCGCGGCGAACGCACAGGTGCAGAAATGCCTCTCTACCACAGTATCAGAAATAAGTTCCGGCAGCAGACCTCGGTGCTTGCGATTGGCTACCCGGTCACTGTATTCCTGCTGCTGGCATTTAACACCAACGATCATGCTCGTGATTTCTTTACGGTGTTGCTGCTTGTTTCTATGTGGTTTGATCGTGGGCTCTGGAAATCAGTGCTCGCGCAGCTGATACGAAACCCGGCGGTGGTTGCAGGGTTGTTGTTAATTGCGTATGTGGCATTTTCTGCATTCTGGAGTCAACCACCTCATGACCCAACTCCTGCAGTTCAAATTCGCAAGGGCATCTCTGTCATACTGTTTTGGGCCGCCAGCGGCCTGTATTTCTACAACGACGAAAACGCCATGAAGCGGCTGTTCTGGGCAATGGGGCTGGGGATATTGGGAAACCTGCTGGGTGCCTGGCAAATGGGTCAGGATCTGTTTGTCATGTACGGTAATCGGCTGACAGGTTACGGGATTCTTCTCAACCCAAACATGCTGGGTCCGGTAACGGTCATATTGATTGCAATAGGACTGCACCTGAATCTGACAAGCGTGCGTGAAAAAATCCTCACTATCGCCATGCTGGGGGTAGCAATAGCCATAGTCGCGCTTACGGTCAGTCGCAGCGCTATCAGTGCAATGGTCGCCACCATGCTCATATGGCTGCTCTACACACCTGTTTTGGGAAAATCCGGCAAGCTTATCGTTGTGGTCGCGGCCGTCAGTGTTGTTTCTGTCTTTGCCTATAGCACGGATCTGATTGCGGTGCTTACCGATCGCGGCAGCAGCTATCGGCTTTTAATCTGGGAGGAAACCTTGCGCTATGCCCAGCAACATTGGCTGGTCGGCTGGGGCTGGATCAATGATTTCAGTCAAACGGTTTATCGCAACAGCGACGAACTGCAGGCTCGCTCGGGGACCATCGCACACCCACATAGCCTGCCGATTTCTACGTTTTATTATGGAGGAATCATCGGCTTGCTGATCCATATTGGAGCCCTTGCAATGCTCGCCCGTGAAGCGCTTCGATCCAGCCTCCACAGCCTTACCATAGGTTTGCTTACGATAATCTTTTTACTGACATTAGTAGACTGCTACACCGTTGTTACCCGGCGTGACTATATTCTAGTGATATTCTGGATTCCCTCGGCCATTATCATTATGAGCAATCTTTCTGGCCCGGGCGGACAACTAAAAGCCGCGCGCCGAAAACCGTCAACGTAGTCCGGGAAGGGATGACCGCGTAACAAGCGGACACAAACCTTTGGAAACCCGACGGGTTCTGCCGTTAGAAAGACATAACGTTGTCAATAATAATGAATACGCTTCCGTGCTGGAAAATACTAGAGATAGGTCTAATACCTAACGATAATCTGGTGATGAAATGCGAGAGATGAGACCCGGATGTGAATGCTGTGATAAAAACCTGCCTGCAGATTGTGCGGGCGCGTTTATTTGCTCCTTTGAATGTACTTTTTGTGAAAGTTGTTCGAGATCCGTTTTAAAGTTTGTTTGCCCGAACTGTGGAGGAGATCTTGTTTCAAGATCCGTAAGGCCAAGTGGCATAACAAGAAGAATTGAACCATACAAGTCGATGCATCCTGGACACAAGCTGTGTGGCGCTACGACGATCGAAAATACGGAGCGATGAATGTACTTCAATGATGATATTTCGCAAAAAGGATCCTTCGATCTTGTCAGCGATTATTACGATCGGGCGAGGCCTAATTATCCTCTTGAAGTGTACTCGGTAGTGAAGTTCCTCCTAGAGCTATCTGACCTTGGAAGCAATGATTCAGCCAATATTCTTGAAGTGGGTAGCGGATCTGGTCAGGCAACTGAAAACTTAGTTGACCTGGGCGGACGCATAGACTGCATTGAGCCCGGAAAGAATTTTTGTGAAATATTAGATAAAACATCATTCCAATCGAACCGTTTTTTCCGTGCCTGATCACCAAAATCACTCGATGATAGAGGGTTTAATGTGTCTGAGTCTGTCTATATTCAATAGTGTTACTAACATAGACCTGTAGCCCGCTAAGCCGTTTTTCAACGGCTCAGACTTTCCAATTTCTGAAAAAATACCAACTATCAGTAACGCCAGGTAATCGATCCCAACACATTGCTGGGTGCGCCGTAGTTCGCCTGCCCCCACTCGGGACTTTCCCGGTATTTTTCATCAGTTACGTTGTTCAGGTTTAGCGCTAGTGTCAGGTTGTGGGTTACATCATATTGGGCGAACAGGTCCACCAGAGCGTAGCTTCCCTGTACTTCTTCCGTACCGAAATAGATCTCGTTCTGCCAGGTAACGCCACCGCCCACACGCAACTTGCTCAGGGAAGGAATCTGATAAGCACCCGCTACCTTGAACTGCCGGGTCGGTATAAAGGTGCGAGTGTCCTCACCGTTTTCGTCTTCCATGCTGAGGTCGGTGTAGCCCATACTCAGGTTCATTCCCGGCAGAACTTCACCGGACAATTCAATTTCAAAGCCCTCACTTTCCAGTTCCACACCGCGATAGATGTTCAGCCCGGTATTCTGATCGCGGGTGACCCATTCGCCGAAGTTTTCCTGGCGGGATTCAAACAGGGCAAAGGTAAGCACGGAGAGTCCGTCGTTCAGTTCCTGCTTCACACCGACCTCCGTGCTTTCGCCCTGAACCGGGCCCAACGGTTGCAACGAAGCGTCCACCCAGGTTTGTGGATTGAACACTTCGCTGTAACTGGCGTACAGCACGGTACCGGTTATGACTTCCCAGGTAGCGCCGATATAGGGCACTGTTTCGGTTTCCGACATTTTTTGCGGTGCGCCGTAACTGAGGCCATCCTGTTCAATCTCTACGGTGCGGGCACCCAGTAGAACGGCAATTCGGTCGGTCGCTTTCAGCCGGGTGGAGAAATAAAATGAATCCTGTTGCTGGTCAATATTGGTCGTCTGGTTTGCCGGGTCAAACACGTCATACGTTGGACGCGGAGTCAGGCCCGATGCCCAGTTACCACCAACAGGGTCGTCGTATCCCTGCCAGCGGCTGGCGTAAACGGAATGGGCGGTGAGCTTGATGTCGGCTGTATTGAAACCGGTCACCAGTTCATGCTGTTGGCCAAAGAGTTCGAACGTGCCGCTGATGAACAGGTCGGCGATTTTCTCCTGGTCGTCGGCTGCGTACTGGCTGGCAATACCCACCAGGCCTTCCTGAGTTACCGGGTCCGGGTAGGAAAGGGCTTCCGACAAGTAGAAATTCTCAACTTCTTGCTCCTTATCGTTCTGGGTATAGATGGCTTTCACCATCCAGTTTTCGTTCAGGTCCTGTTCCAGCTCCACAAAAGCACGGGTCTGGGTTGTATCGCGATAGGCCCAATAGGGTGCCGTGCTGGTGGACACGTCATAGTCAGATACCTGACCGTTACTGTAGAACAACGGCAAAGCACCGGAACTGGTGCCGTCGATGCTGTCTTCATTGATGCTGTAGCCCAGATTCAACCGCGTGGAACCCGTCAGGTCGGCGCTGACAACACCATAAAATACGTTACGTTCGTCGGCATAACGATCCAGATGGGACTCACCTTCTTCTCTCGCGACCACCAGACGTCCGCCAACACGGTCGGTGATCGGGCCGGAGATATCACCTTCCAGCCGAAAGGTATCCCAGGAACCCGCCGAGGCTGTAACGTAGGACTCCAGTACATCGGTAGGACGCTTGCGCACGTAATTGATGGTAGCGGAGGGATTGGCCAGGCCGGTCACCAGGCCGGTCGCTCCTTTGATGACTTCCACCTGCTCGTAAATGGCGGTGTCGTCGTGGCCCTGAGTGAGTCCGTATGAGAAGGGAACACCCACTCCATCGTATTGAAAATTAACGATATCAAAGCCACGTGCGGTGTAATAGGTTCGGTCGGTTTCCACCTGTTCCACGGTCACACCCGGCACGTACTTAAGCAGTGAATTGACTTCGCGAAGAGAAAAATCCTCAATCTGGTCGCGGGAGACAACCGAGACCACCTGAGGCGTTTCAAAGATGGTCAGATCCAGCTTGGTGGCAGAACGGGTTTCTTCCTGCTCACCATAAACCCGGAAGACTTCCAGGCGATCTGACGTTTCAACTTCTTGTGCGTTGGCCAATCCGCAACAGGCAGCGGTAAGGGAAAGAGCGGTTGCTCGACGGGCGATGGATTTCATGTGGGTCCCCGGTTAATCGATAGAAATAATCGGGGCAGTTTATCGTCTGCCGGCACAAATGCAACTGGTTATCATTCGCGACCGTGAAATTCATCCAAATTATTGATCGGATTCATCCGTTTCGGTCGCCAGAAACCCGCCGGTCTGATGGGCCCACAGGTTGGCATAAAGCCCGTTGTTCGCCAGCAGGCTCTGGTGGTTCCCCTGTTCTACGATTCGCCCCTGATCCAGCACCACCAAACGATCCATCGCCGCAATGGTCGATAAGCGATGGGCAATGGCAATCACCGTTTTACCCTCCATCAATTGATACAGGCTGTGCTGGATCGCTGCTTCTACCTCCGAATCCAGCGCTGAAGTGGCTTCGTCCAGAATCAGAATGGGGGCGTCTTTTAACAGCACGCGAGCAATGGCGATACGCTGTCGTTGTCCGCCGGACAGTTTCACTCCACGCTCCCCAACCATGGCATCGTAGCCGGTATTTCCGTAAGGGTCAGACAGCGTCAGAATGAAGTCATGGGCCTCGGCTTTTTTGGCCGCTGCGACCATCTCTGAATCCGATGCATCCGGGTTGCCATACAAGATATTGTCTCGCACGGAGCGATGCAGCAGGGAAGTATCCTGTGTCACCATGCCGATGTGTGAGCGCAGGCTTTCCTGCTGTACGTCGCGTACATCCTGCCCGTCAATGGTGATACGCCCGGCTTCCACGTCATGAAATCGCAGCAATAGATTCACCAGGGTGGATTTTCCCGCACCGGAGCGGCCCACCAGCCCGACTTTCTCGCCGGGTTGAATGGTGAAGGAAAGCTTGTCGAACACACCCTGCCCTTTTCCGTAGTGAAACTGCACCTGTTCAAACCGGATCTGGCCTTGTTGAAGGCGCAGCTCTTGCGCATCGGGTTTGTCGACAAATTCCAGTGGCGTAGACAAGGTGCTGCTGCCATCGGCCACCGTACCCAGATTTTCAAACAGCGCACCCACTTCCCACATAACCCAGTGGGACATACCGTGCAAGCGCAGCGCCAGGCTGATAATCACGGCGATGGCACCGATAGTAACGTCATTGGATAACCACAGGCTGATGGAGAGTGATGCGACTGAAAAAATCAGCAGATAATTCAGCAGGCTAACGCTGACGTTAAAACCGGTGGCCAAGCGCATCTGGCGATAAACGGTGTTCAAAAAACCGCTCATACTGTGGTGGGCGTATTCCGCTTCCTGTTGGCTGTGGGCAAACAGTTTCACGGTTGCAATATTGGTGTAACTGTCAACGATGCGACCCGTCATGACCGCTCTGGCGTCGGCCTGGTCGCTGGAAACCTGTTTCAAACGCGGCACGAAATAGGTTTGGCAGACAACGTAAATAACCAGCCACACCAACATCGGTATGGCCAGACGCCAATCCGCTTGTGCGAGGGTATACAGCATCGAGAGCAGATACGAGGTCACAAACACCAGCACATCCAGCAGCTTCATCACGGCCTCCCGCACCGAGAGTGAAGTCTGCAATACTTTGGTCGCCAGGCGGCCTGCAAAATCGTTTTGATAAAATGACAAACTCTGACGCAACAGATAGCGGTGCGCCAACCACCGGATCTTCATGGGGAAATTGCCCAGCAGCGTCTGGTGTACGATGGTGGAATGTAATAACGTCACCAACGGCATGATTACCAGTAACACCACGGCCATCAAAATTAATTGTCCGCTTTCCTGTTGCAGAAACGTAGAACGATCGTGGGCGCTAAGCCAATCCACCAGTTGGCCCAGAAAATTGAACAGTTGCACTTCCAGAAAAGCGTTAATCGCGGTCAGGATGGACATGGCCAGCAGGGGCCAGTGCATCCCTTTACTGTAGTGGAGAATAAACCGGAACAACCCGGCCGGCGGGGTGTCAGGAGTAGCGGACGGAAATGGGCGAATGATTCGCTCGAACAAAGACAGCATGGTGATGGTGTTTCCCGAAGCCAAAGATTAGGCCCAGATAATACAGGAACAACGCGTTTGGTTCAGGTGCGGCATCGGCTGCAAAATATGATTGAGGGGATCTCCGTAACGGTAAAAGCCGTGCTGAGGAACAGCACAGTCCGAGCGACTCAGCCCCGGAGAACCCTTAGCACTTCACCACCCGGGTTTTTCCTGCCAAATCATGAATGCAGCGTTTGTCCGCACGGAAGATAAAACACACATTGATAAAGGAGAACAGCTGGCCAATTAAGGGAATCTGTCCCGGCAACATGTACACAGCATAACGCGGTATCAGATTGCTCTTGAAATCCGGGATCTGTCCATCCAGATCGACAATGCGGATACTGAGGGCTTTCTTACCGATGGTCTGACCGTCGCGGGTCAGAAAGCGATAGTTAATCAGAAAAAATATCCCGATAAAAACCAGCCCCAACATTAGGCTAGCAATGTAATTGCCACCGGATTCCAGGTTTTCGGCACTGAATGTCCCGGTCAGGACCATTATCGGTGAAGCCAGTATGAGCATAATCACGGTATCGATCAGTGACGCTCCCAGGCGCGCCCAACGGCTGGCCAGCTCCCCGCTTCCACTGAGTTCATCTACCAGTTCTGATTGTGGTGTTTCGTATTTAGTCGTCATTAGATATACGCTCCCTTATCGACTGAGTAGCCCATTGCATTTTTAAACCTATGAACTATTGATAATAGGTGACTAAACCCAAATGGCGACTGTAACCACCAATCAAGGCGCTGAAGTGTTGAGCGGGCTATGTTAGTATCGCCCATTGTGCACTCTAATGCGTTCCGGTGCACTCCTCAATCACCCTCTCGTACGGACCCGTCTGGATAACCAAGATAATCCGTGCAGTACGCGGTTATTGCATATACTTCAATGACCGCGATTTTATTTACGAGCAGTTGAAAGGAGGAATCCCCCTTGCTTCCCCTCATTCTCCCCGTCGGTGCCTTGCTTTTTGGTGTCGCTCTTCTCCTGTTGGGCTCAGGTTTGTTAAACACGCTGCTGGCAATCCGCGGCGGACTGGAAGGGTATAGCGACAGCGGCATGGGCTTTATTATGTCCGGCTATTTTGTCGGTTTCTTCATTGGCACCTTTGTCGCACTACCGCTGATTCAACGTATTGGTCATATCCGTACTTTTGCTTTCTGTGCCAGCATCGGCTGTGGCTCGGTGCTGTTACACGCCCTGTTTGTTGATCCGATTGCCTGGATTTTTCTGCGCATCATCACCGGCATCTCGCTTGTGGTGTTGTATACCGTGATTGAAAGCTGGCTCAACGAACAGACCCCCGCAGCCCAACGGGGCCGGGTTTTTGCCATTTATATGGTAGTGAATCTGGTGGCACTGGCACTCGCCCAACAGTTAATCCGGCTGGGTTCCGCCGAGACCTTTACCCTGTTTGCACTGTCGGCCATTCTGGTCAGCTTTAGCCTGTTACCGGTGACCTGGACCCGCATGTCACAACCCCATGTCACCGTGGTACATAAAGTGCCTTTCAAAGCCCTTTACAAAGCCGCGCCGGTCGCCATGGCAGGTTCTTTGTTGTCCGGTATCGCAATGGGAGCATTTTGGGGGTTGTCCGCAGTTTACGCACATCAGATTGGGCTGGATTCGGCCGGGATCGCTACTTTTATGAGCTGCGGAATCATCGGCGGCGCGTTGTTGCAGTATCCGGTTGGTCGCTATTCCGATACCCACGACCGGCGCAAAGTGTTAGCCGGCGTATGTGGAGCAGCAGCACTGGCGGCATTGCTTTTAGCCGCGCTGTCCATGAGTGGGCAGTGGGTCTTATTGGCCATCGGGATCTATGGCAGCCTGGCCTTCGTGATCTATCCCATTACCGTGGCCCACCTGACCGATCATCTGGATCCCACTCATATTATCTCCGGCAGCAGCGGCTTGCTGTTAATGCACGGCCTGGGGGCGGCAATCGGCCCGGCATTGGCAGGGCAGTTTATGGGCATACTCGGACCTCAGGCATTACCGCTGTTTTTTGCTGTAATGCAGACTGTGCTGCTGATTTTCACCGTCACCAAACTGCGTTTAACCGAAGACCCTCCGGAAGACCACACCACCCACTTTGTGCCCATGGTACGCACAACACCTACGGTGCTTGAAATGCTTCCTGAAGAGGAGCAGGAAGAATGGGATGGAACCGACACTCAGTCCCATGCCAGAGACGACGCAGCCTGACCTGGTTGGCTTCCGGTTCACTAACTGAGGTGATAAACAAACTCACCATGCTCAGCCAGACCCACATGGATGTGGCTGATGCTTTCCTCGTTCGCCATGCGTTGTAAGCACTCGCTTGCCAGCGCAGGCAGCATGGATTTATTGAGGATATTTTCAATATTACGGGCACCCGTTTCCGCTTCCTGGCAGCGCGCAACAATGTGCGTTAACACGGCGTCGTCGTAGCTGAACCGTGCGGCGTAGTGACTGCGCACGCGCTTCTCGATCCGGCTCATATTGATGGCGGCGATCTTCGTCATATCCTCGTCGTCAAGGGGGTTATAGGCGACTAACGTGGTGCGTCCAATAAACGCCGGTTTAAAGTGGTTAAGCAGCTGTGGGCGGATATTTTGCAGCAACGCTTCCGGCTCGGGGCGTTGTTCGCTTTGTGTATACAGTGCACGTATCGCGTCTTCACCGGCATTGGACGTCATGATGATGATGGTATTCTTAAAATCAATATCACGGCCCTCTCCGTCTTTAATGCTGCCCTTATCAAACAGGTTGTAGAATATATCCTGCACGCCGGGATGCGCCTTTTCCATTTCATCCAGCAGAATAATGGAATAGGGTTTGCGACGGGCCGCTTCGGTCAGCACCCCCCCTTCGCCGAAACCCACATACCCCGGAGGGGAGCCCAGCAACATCGAGACTTTATGTTCTTCTTTAAATTCCGACATATTAATTGTCGTCATGTTCTGCTCACCTCCATACAGCAAATCCGCCAATGCCAGTGCGGTTTCCGTTTTACCGACACCGCTGGTGCCGACAAACAGAAATACCCCGATTGGTTTGCGCGGGTCCGTTAATCCCGCGCGGGACGTGCGAATGGCTTGCGCCACTGCATCCAGTGCATGGTCCTGGCCAATCACCCTTTCTGCCAGTCGCTGTTGAATAGTAAGCACACCCTGAATTTCATCACCTACCATTTTGCCCACCGGAATTCCGGTCCAGTTGGCAACCACTTCGGCTATAGCCTGGGCATCCACATCCGCCTGCATCAGCGCACGAGGGCCCTGAATGTCGGACAATCTCGCATTCAGTTCCGCGAGCTGGTATTTCAATTCCGCCCCCTGCCCAGGGTCTGATTGAAGACTGTCAGCATCCTCTTTGGTTTGCTGGCGTTTCAGAAAATCCGTTTCTATCCGACCACGAAGCTGCCGGATTTCTGTAATGGTTTCCTTTTCACGCTGCCACTGATCTTCAAACTCCACCAGTTGATCCGCCAGGCTTTGCTGTTCTGTCTGTAAAGCGGTTATACGCTCTTCATGCACTCCGGTGGCGGCGTTTTCTTTTTCCAGCATGGCCAGGTTGGCGCTGTTCTGTTGCATCCGACGACGACAATCTTCAATCGCCGAAGGCGTAGTAGTCAGGCTTAGCGCCACGCGGGCACAGGCTGTATCAAGCAGGCTAACGGATTTGTCCGGCAGTTGCCGACCGGGAATATAGCGGTGGGATAATTTGACTGACGCTTCGATCGCTTCATCCAGAATGCGCACTTGGTGGTGATCCTGCAGCAGCGAAGAAATGCCACGCATCATATTAATGGCTTTGTCTTCATCCGGCTCTTCAACTTTTACTACCTGAAAGCGGCGGGTCAAGGCCGGGTCACGTTCAAAATATTTTTTGTATTCCGCCCAGGTGGTGGCAGCAATGGTGCGCAGCTCGCCGCGCGCCAGGGCCGGCTTGAGTAAATTAGCGGCATCACCCTGGCCCTCGCTACCACCGGCTCCGATCATCGTGTGTGCTTCATCTATAAACATAATGATGGGTTTGGCGGCGCTTTTAACTTCTTCTATAACGGATTTGAGACGGTTTTCGAATTCTCCTTTGACACTGGCACCGGCTTGCAACAACCCCAGGTCTAGCGTGTGAACCTCCGCATTTTTTAATGGCTCAGGCACATCGCCCAGGGCAATCCGCAGCGCAAAGCCTTCCACTACTGCTGTTTTGCCGACGCCCGCTTCGCCGGTAAAAATCGGATTGTTCTGGCGCCGGCGGGTAAGAATATCAATGCACTGGCGGATTTCTTCGTCACGCCCCAGCACCGCGTCGATTTTGCCCTGACGGGCCCGCTCCGTTAGATTAATGGTAAATTTATCCAGCGCCGGGGTCTGGCTAGGTTGACCGCTGGAATCGCGACCGGAAGGCGATTGCAATCCGCTCCCCGATTGATAGCTGCCGTCATTTTGCAGCAAGACCTCAGCGGATTCTGCCGTTCCTCCAATGAGTACCTTGGCGGTTTCACGCAACGACTCGGGGGCAATGCCGGACAACTCGGGAACCGAGTTCAGCAATGAACGACGCGATTGCTCATCCAGCATCAGCGCCACCAACAAATGGCCGCTGGTGATCCTGCCGTGACCAAAATCCACCGAGCTGATCATCCAGGCATTTTTACTGGCATCGACAATGGCCGGAGCCAGTGCCGCCGGACGGGCACTGCCAGTCTGAAATTTTTCCACTGCGTCGGTAAGCTGTGCAGCCACCCGGCTGGACTCTATTTCGTAGCGTTCCAGCAAAGCCCCGAAATCACAGTCGACCACCTCCAGCAGCTTAAGCAGCCAGTGCTCCACTTCCACGTTGTAATGGCTACGACCAATACAGAGCCCCGCGGCCCCTTCCAACGCATCCCGCAGCGTTGGAGACATCTTATCCACCAGGGATTTCAGGTTTACATTGATCATTGCGCAGCGGCCCTCGTACAGTCGGAATTGGGAGTATTAGCGGCTAAAGCGCCGCTAAGTTCACCATATAGACAACCGCAACGTTAAATTACGAGGTTCCAGCCGTATTCCTGCCACTGACCGGTCAGCATCGCGGTGAATCCCGCAGTTTGGGGCAACCCTTTGCAGGATAACAACACATCATTACCGTCCTCTCCTGCAGCGGCGTACCACAGGCTATAGCTGGAACGCTGTTGCCGCAGCAGTGCTTCATTCCAATTCAGACTTTGCATCAGATTCAGATCGAGGGGGCGTGCTGAAGACGCGTTTTGCGGCGAAGGGTCGGTCTCTTCGTCAGTGGCGGTCGGTTTCGGGCTCAGCATCAGGCACTGGCCTGCCAGGGGCCCGCGATGGGGTTGAATATTCCAGAGCGGAGTAACGGGCGCATTCAATTGCGCCAGCACCTCAAGTAACGCATCCACTGAGGGGGAATTCTCAAGACAGGCGATACCGATTTCCTGCAAATGCCGGAACCAGTCGCCATTGCAATGCATGGACAGGGAAACGTGAGTACTGGCGGTGGCGGGTACTGCGATGGTAAGCGGGAAGTATCGGCCGACCCGATCCACACTGGGTAGTACAATGCCGAGCCAGGCCAGATCGTCAACGCACCCCGGTGATAAGGCAAATCGCCACACAGGCGCGGTCAGATAGCTGTCCATCCAGTGCTCGCCCAACATCTGCCGACTTCCGGCAATCACTTGCTGCAGCCATTGATCCCAGGGCCTGACAAACGTCTGAGGCAGATTGCGCTCGATAAAATCCCCGTATCCCGGCAATTTGCCGTACAAACCGATACCCTGTGCCACCAGACGACACTCCCTTGCTCATAACCGCCCAATTGATTTTGCCCGATCTTAGCATAACCGCGGCTACAATCTGGTGATCTAGTTAATGAGCAGAGCCGGTACTATGTCATATTTATATATCGTGCTCATAAATCGTAGTTTAAGCCCACGGTTAACCGATAGTCCGAGTTGTCCGGGATGACCCCGTCATCATCCGGCTGAGGCCGGTCGATGTGGTCGAAATAGGCTGCGATGCGAAAATCGATATCCGATATCAGATCGATATCCAGCGCGACTTCGGCGTGGTGCTTGCCGCGTCCGGTTGCATCGTTACTGGCGGTAAATTCGTAGAGCCAATACAAATCGACATCATCGGTCAAATCCTGATCATATTCTGAACTGATTTGGAAGGTACCGGAATGACTATCCAGATCGTCACCGGCGGGCACGGTATTGTAGCGCGTTTCCTGGTAACCCGGCCCCGCCGCAACGGTCCACAAAATATCATTGTTATCGATAATGTAATAACCGGCCCCGACACTGAATTTCCACTGGCTATCAATATTCTGAAACGGGTCCTGATAATATTCCATTCCGAACGGGCGTAAGAACCAATCCTTATTCAGGCGATAGTCATAAGTGGCATCGGCAAGATGGTCATTGGCGGTTTCAATGTCATTGGTCTTGGTAAAATTGCCCACATAGGACAAACGTACCGTGCTATGAGCCGTACGCCGAGTAAAGCGGGTGGATACATCCACATCACTCTGCTCAACATTGCCGCCACGCAGGCTCATGCCCACCGCCACATTCCCGGTCCATAATTCCCGCTCTTTAGGGATGCCCACCGCGACACCGATAATATCACTCAGCTCCAGCTCCTGGTCCGGCCCGATCATGGTGACCTTATCGCCTTTACTGCGCATGATGCCCACAAGCGTGGACCCGTCACTCAGCATGATCGACATTGGCCGGTGACTATAAATGGCTTTAATATCATCCCAATCCAGGGACAGCACCCCCAGTTCGTCGCTATCAAAATCCACCTCATCCCGTTCCATGCCACGCAAATCGCCTTTCAACCATTCACCGGAGTCGAGTCGAAGCCAATCCCATTCCGGGTCAGCAGCGACCATGGCCGGCAACGGGATCTGCCGGATTTTATCGGTTTCGCGGCTAAAAGATTCCGTTTTGAATACAGGTACCGGATCTTGTTCATCAGCGGCCCATAGAACGGTACTAAAACAGCAAAGAACCGCGTTCGTTAACAGTCTGCAATTCATAAAATTGTGATTGGTAATAAAAAATTCATATTGGGGAGTAAAAAAGAAACGCAAGCTTACACTATTCACCCCTGCCTTTTCAAAATCCCATGTTATAACCTAACGTAAGCAAACCACTACGACCTGGCCGCAACCACGGGGTAATCATCATGCAAGCAGTGAGCATCTTGTCCTCTAAATCGAATTTACGACAACTGGAAAAGCAGATGGACGCGGTTAAACGCTACCGCGACTGGCTGCAACTGGCGCAACAACATGATGCGCTGTCCGGGGCCGAAGACTGGCGCCGGATTGATAAATCCCGGCTTTATGATTACACCGAAATAAAATCGCGCCTGACTTTGCTCAGACAATGCCTTGCCAACGGCGCCTACCGCGAGCTGCTCTACGCACTGAACGAAGGCGTGCACGGTAATATGGGTGGCATGGGGCAACCCATCCTGTATATGCGCTCCAAGTGCGGTACCAAAGAATTAATCGACGACTATGTTGAAACCATTTCAGAGTCGTTGATGTACATTTACCATTGCCCGGAAAAAATAATCTCCCATGCCGAAAAGCTGGATTTTTTTCGCCGTGCCAGTCATTGTTACGGCCGTTCTGCTTTACTACTTAGTGGTGGTGCCGGGCTGATTTATTTTCACCATGGCGTCGTGCAGGAATTGATTGATCATGATCTGCTGCCGAACGTCATTTCCGGCGCCAGTGCCGGCTCCATCGTTTCAGCTCAACTGGGTATTCATACTGATGAAGAGTTAAAGTCAGGCTATTTTTCACAAAAGCGTTATATCGAGACCAGCAACACACCCCTGTTGGGTTCACTGACTGGCAAGCTGACCGCAGCCGAAGCACGTGCGTCCAGGGAGCGCTTTCAGGATGAAGTCATTCCCAAGGACATTACATTCCAGGAAGCCTTCGAGCACACCGGTCGCTATATTAACATTTCCATTTCTGCAGCCGAAAAACACCAAAACTCGCGCTTGATGAACGCCATCACATCGCCCAACGTGTATATCCGATCTGCGGTTTCTGCGTCGTCCAGCATCCCCGGCGTAATCCCTCCTGAACGATTGTATGCGAAAGGTTTCGACGGCAAGCCGCGCCCTTATCTTGCCACCCGACGCTGGGTCGACGGATCGGTGTCCGGGGATTTACCGGCTAAGCGACTAATGCGCCTATACGGTGTTAACCATTTTATTGTTAGTTTAATCAATCCGTTTGTCCTCCCTTTCGTTAAGGATACCAAGCTACGCAAAAGCAAAGGGCTGCCCACTACGGTATCGCAATCCTTGTTTCGGCTACTGAATGAATCCCTGATCACGTCCGAACGTTTTTTTGATCGCGGGGGTGAGATGGGTAGCCGGATTGCCGCTCAAATTGCCTATTTAAGCCGTATGCTGGATCAGAATTACCTGGGAGATATTAACATTCTGCTGAAGCAATCCGATTTCACCTGGAAGCAGGCGCTGTTTGAATTCAAAGAGGGGGAAATTGAAAATTTAACGGATGTTGGAATGCGCAGCACCTGGCCTAAAATCTCAATGGTTAAAAATGCCGCCCGGATTTCAAAAACGCTCGATCACATATTGGAACAGCTAAACGCCGAAGCCATCGATCCCACGCCCTCCGGCATACATCATATCTATTCGTAGCCCTGCGTCGGTGTCGAACCGGCAAAAACACGACTAAATAAGTTTGCTTGCCGGTAAATCTTATCTTTTACTGGTTATAGACGTTAAATATTGCCATTTTGGCCACCTGGTCCGGCAAATCAGCTCGATTCGACTAGACTTTTTGGTGTGAAGTAACCCGCAGGCGTTTTATGGACTGGCTGTTCCAACTATTTAGTTATCCCCCGGACAACTTGCTTATCTACGGCGATTTTTCTCCGGGGCTGGTGGTGCTGTCGGTGTTGATTGCTATTTTCACGTCCTCCATGGCCTTGCATCTATCCAGTCAGGCCCGCTCGACGATCAACCAGCAACAACGGGGCATCACCCTGTTTACCGGCAGTCTGGCTCAAGGGGGTGGCGTCTGGGCCATGCATTTTATTGGTATGCTGGCTTTCGATTTGTGCACACCGGTGGAATACGACCTGACGCTGACTTTCCTGTCGATGATTCCCAGTGTCGCGGCCTCTGTAGTCGCCCTCCAACTCAACAGCAAGCAACAGATCACCTTTACCCAGTTGCTTACCGGGGGCGTCTTGATGGGCGCCGGTATCGGCTCCATGCATTACATCGGCATGAGCGGTATGGTCATGGCACCGGCCTTACGCTACGATCCGTGGATATTTTCGGTCTCGGTGTTGGTGGCGGTATTGCTGGCGTTTGTCGCCTTATGGACACGGGCCGCTATCCGCAACCTGAAACAACTCAAGCTATCGAAGGCCGGTGCTGATATTGCCGGAGGCGTGGTCATGGGGCTGGCTATCGCAGCGATGCATTATACCGGTATGGCGGCAGCGCGCTTTGTGCCGCCCGCCGGTTTTGAATATATGCCCAATTCAGATAATCAGGCCAACCTGCTCGCCATCGGCGTTTCCCTCATCACCATCATGATTACTTGCCTGGTGGTTGCGGTGGATCTGCTATTGCGTTATCGCCGTTTACATCAGACCGTCACCGACAATGAAAAGCGACTAACGGCAATTCTGCAAACCGCAGTGGACGCTATCGTCATCATTAACTCCAAAGGCATCATAGTGGGAGCCAACCCGGCCACCGAAGACCTTGTTGGCTGGAAGCACGACCAGTTGCTCGGGCAGAGTATCAATCGGCTGATGCCGGATACCCCTAGTGAAATGGCCAGCGGGGATATAGAAACTTATCTGGAAACCCATATTCACAAACTCATCGGTATCGGTCGCCAAACGGAAGCGCTACACCAAAATGGTGAGCGAATTCCGGTCCGGCTGGCAATCGGGCACGTCAAACTGCCCCAGGAAAGCCTATACGTCGGTTTCATGACGGATATTCGTGATCAGCTGGCGATGGAGAGCGAATTAAAGGAAAACGAAGCTCGCTTTCGTTCACTCATCGGCAATATCCCCGGTGCTGCGTATCGCTGCTTAAGCTCGGAATCCTGGGAAATGCTGTTCATCAGTGATGCCATCCAGCGCATTACCGGTTATCCTGCCCGGGATTTCAGCCTACCCAATCCCAAACGCAGCTTTGCCGAATTAATTCACCCCGACGATCTGGCGCTGGTGCGACAACCGGAAGCAGACTCCGCGCCGTTCAATCTGGAATACCGCATTATTCACCGCGATGGCACTGTACGCTGGGTGCAGGACAATGGCGGCAACGTATTAAATGAAGACGGCGGCATTGCCTGGCTGGATGGCTTCATTATGGATATCACCGCAAGGAAAGAACTCGACATAGAGTTGATCAACGCCAAAGTGAAAGCGGAACAGGCTGCCTTGGCTCGCAGTGCATTTCTTGCCAATATGAGCCACGAAATCCGCACACCCATGAATGCAATTATCGGTTTCAGCGATATTTTAATGACCACCAAACTGGACGCCGATCAGAACAAATATCTATCAACCTTGCGCGGTTCAGCCCGCTCGCTACTGCATCTACTGGATGACATTCTGGATAGCGCCAAATTAGAGAAAGGAAAAATGACGCTGGAGTTGCGTGATTTTTCCCTCTCCGGTCTGATCGATTCGGTGGTGTCAACGCTCTGGATTCAGGCCCGCAATAAGGGCCTGACACTGGAAATGCATATTGACGAAACGCTGGATGAATTCTATCAAGGTGCACCGGACCGGATTCGTCAGGTGCTTATGAACCTGATCGGTAATGCCGTTAAATTCACGGAGCAAGGTACAGTCAGTGTCGACGTTACGCCCCTGCGTGATCAGTGGGTTGAATTTCGTGTTACCGATACCGGCATCGGTATTGATGCAGAAAGAATTGAAGCGATCTTTGATCCTTTCACCCAAGCAGATTCCTCCATGGACCGACGCTTCGGTGGCACCGGGCTGGGCACCACAATCAGCAAACAGCTGGTCGAATTGATGGGCGGCAGGATTTCAGCACAAAGTAAACCAGGTGAAGGCAGCTGTTTCAGTTTTACTCTGCCGCTCCAAAAAGGCGAAAACCCGATACCCGAGCATTTTATTCAGCAGACCGAGTTGCCACCGCTGCACATACTGGTGGTGGACGATGTTCCGCAGAATATCACGCTATTAAAACTCATTCTGGAGTCAGCCAAACACCGGGTCACCTGCGCAAGCGATGGCGAACAAGCTTTACAGCAGGTAAAAACCACTGAATTCGATTTGATTCTGATGGACGTACAGATGCCAAAAATGGATGGACTTACGGCCTGTCAGCGTATTCGTAAGCTACCCAGACACAACAACATGCCTATTATTGCCATGACAGCAAGCGTGTTGGATGAAGATAAAAAAGCAGCCCGGGACGCCGGTATGAATGGCTTTTGTAGTAAACCGGTTGACGTTGACTATCTGCAGGTGGAAATCGCACGGGTGATGAATCTCAGTTACGCCAGTCTCCCGGAAACGCAACCGGCCAATGGGTCAACTGCACAGATATTCGATCGCGATAAAGGTATTGCCCTATGGGGTAATTTAAGTACTTATACAAAAGAGCTTTTTGTATTTGTAAATCAGTTCGATGCCGACGTTCACGAATTTCATCAACTGCTTGAACGCGCAGACTATGGCACTTTGAAGCAGCACGCTCACCGGCTCAACGGCCTGAGTGGTAACCTGGCACTGGTCAGCTTTCTGCCGCTGCTGTCGCGCCTCGAAGAAGGCTGTAAGACAGCAAGCTTCAACACAGTAAGTAACAGTATTGCATCGCTGAAAGACCTGATCAAACGGCTCAAACCCGAGCTGGAAAACCTTTGCAAAGAAATTTCACCGGTCACCGAAAATGCAGACGCCGGGGTAGATAAGGGTTCACTGATCGATGCAGTGAACAGACTACTGCAGGCAGCCCGCCTCAATCAGTGCGATGACCAGGCGCTAGCTATCATCACTCACAGTGCGTCCTTGATACCGGGTGAACAGGTAAAAGCACTGGAAGCAGCGCTGAACGATTTTGACTTCGAGGTTGCCATCGACCGATTAAATCAACTCCATATCCAACTCACAGAGGTTTAATAGCTGTGGAAAGTCTACTTAACCATCGCCCCAAGATTCTGGTCGTTGACGACGAACCCACTAATCTTCGGGTATTGAAGTTAATGCTACAGGACTCCTATCAGCTGGCCTTTGCCAAAAGTGGCGAAGAGGCCATTGTGCTGGCGGCCAAAGAAAACCCGAATCTCATCCTGCTGGATGTTATGATGCCGCACCTGAATGGGTTTGAAACCTGCACCCGGTTAAAAGCCAATACTGCAACCAATCGCATTCCGGTTATTTTTGTCACGGCATTAAAAGATGAAGTGGATGAAACCACCGGCTTTGATGCGGGGGGAGTGGACTATATTACCAAACCTTTAAGTCCCGCCATTGTGAAAGCGCGGGTGAAAACTCATTTATCCTTGGTTCATGCCGAAGAGTTGAAGTCGACCCGTTTGCAGATCATACAGAAATTAGGGCGCGCCGCTGAATACAAAGATAATGAGACCGGTCTGCACGTAATGCGCATGAGTCACTACTCTTACGTACTGGCGAAGGCATTCGGTTTTACTCAAGAGCAGGCAGAGAATTTACTGAATGCCGCTCCCATGCATGATATTGGCAAAATCGGTATTTCCGATGCCATTATGCTCAAACCAGGCAAGCTTACTAACCAAGAATTCGAAATCATGAAGCGGCATCCCGTTATTGGTGCGGAGATTCTGGGGGGAAGTGATTTTCCGCTTTTACAAATGGCTCGTACAGTGGCATTGCGTCACCACGAAAAATGGGACGGCAGCGGATACCCCGATGGGCTGTATGGAGAAAACATTCCAATAGAAGCGCGTATAGTCGCTCTGGCGGATGTCTTCGATGCCTTGACCAGTAAACGCCCTTACAAAGAAGCCTGGACCGTGGAAGCGGCTCTGGACTACATACGGGAACAGAGCGGAAAGCACTTTGATCCTGCCCTGGTATTACTATTGGAACAGGAAATAGAATCTATCCTCGATATCAAAACCCGTTGGGCTGAAAACACGCAGGAATCGGCGGGTGGCTAACGACTCAGGCCCCTATCATACGACTTCGAGCCGGCCACGATACATCTGCATCTGACAATGGAAATGGTATTCTCCCTTTTCCATTGCCGGTAACTGTATCGTTTTTTCTTTTCCCACCGGTAACGATGCGCTGAAATCCAGCTCGGGTATAACAATCATTTCCGCACAGGGTGAGGTGTCTTTTCGCAAAAAGGTCAGTGTCACAGGCTGGTTTGATCGCAATTTTAGGTAAGCTGGCGTGTAAATCCCCTTATCAACCACGATAACGGTGCTCTGATCGCTGAGTTTCGCTCCCTTCGGTTTGTATAACCAGAACCACCAGACAATCAAAACAACCAGCAAAATACTCGCTACATTAACCCACCACATCGCTTGCTCCTGTTTTAGAATTCACGTCAATGCGCTGCTGGCTTGAAAAAACGCAAGCGGTTGGCATTGGTCACCACGGTCACGGATGAAAAAGCCATGGCCGCACCAGCGATTACCGGGCTCAACAGCATGCCTGTTAGCGGATACAAAAGCCCCGCTGCTACCGGAATGCCAGCCACATTATAAATAAAAGCGCCAAACAGGTTCTGCTTGATGTTTCTTAACGTGGCTTTACTGACCGCGATCGCATCCGCCAACCCATGCAACGACCCGCGCATTAGCGTAATGTCCGCACTTTCAATGGCCACATCGGTTCCCGTGCCAATCGCAAACCCGACGTTCGCCTGAGCCAATGCCGGCGCATCATTGATACCGTCTCCGGTCATACCGACGATTTCACCTTCATTCTGCAATTCGATGATTTTAGCCGCTTTATCTTCCGGTAAAACTTCTGCAACAAATTCGGTTATACCAACCTGATTAGCCACCGCTTTGGCCGTGGCGCGATTATCTCCAGTCAGCATCAGCACCCGAATTCTATTGCGCTGTAATCGGCGAATAGCCTCAATGGAGTCGGCTTTGACCGGATCAGATACCGCAATAATCGCCGCTAATTTGTCGTCCACCGCAAAGTAAATAGGTGTTTTTGCGGCTGAAGCCAGACGTTGAGCCGGTTCGGTAAAAGAATCGATGTCAATGTTGTGCACGCGCATCAATTTTTCATTTCCGAACAGCAAGCGCCTGTGTTCGCAGATGCCTTCAACGCCCTGCCCGCTAATCGCATTAAACCCGTTCACACTCGACAAATTAATATTCTTTTCTTTGACACTGTCAGCGATGGCGATAGCCAACGGATGTTCCGAGCCGGCCTCCAGGCTACCTACCCATCGTAAGACCTCGCGTTCAGATAGTCTGGCGCGATCTCCATCCACCAATAAAATGTCGGTTATCTTGGGTGCACCCTGGGTGATGGTACCGGTCTTATCTAAAATCATGGCGCTGATTTTGGACGCCGTTTGCAACGCTTCACCGTTGCGAATTAATACACCCGCCTCAGCGGCTTTCCCTACGCCCACCATGACCGACATCGGGGTAGCCAATCCCAAAGCGCAAGGGCACGCAATAATCAAAATGGTGGTCACCGATACAATGGCAAAAGCCACCTGTGGATCGGGTCCGAAATTCAACCAGATCAAACCACTCACAACGGCAATAATCATCACCGTTGGCACAAAATAACCCGCGATCAGATCCGCGATTCGCCCGATCGACGGTTTGGAATTCTGCGCCCGTCTGACCATGCCAATGATCCGTGCCAGTGCGGTATCCTGACCTACCCGCGTCGCGGTGAAGACCATTGAACCGGATCGGTTTAATGTCCCTGCTATGACGGTATCGGCACGGACTTTTTCTACCGGCATCGGTTCACCGGTTAACATCGACTCATCGACCGAGGACTGCCCTTCGATGACTTCCCCGTCAACGGGAATCTTCTCCCCCGGTCGAACCCGCACAGAATCACCGCGTCTCACCTCCACTATGGCAACATCCATTTCGTGGCCATCCCGAATCACCCTTGCAGTGTCCGGTTGCAACCCGATCAGACGCTTAATGGCTTCTGAAGTACGGCCCCTCGCTTTTGATTCAAGCGCCAACCCCAGGTTAATCAAGCCGATAATCATAGCCGTTGCTTCAAAGTAGACATGTCGTGACATTTCCGGCAATGCCTGCGGCAACAATACCACCACAACGGAATACAGCCAGGCGGTTCCCGTGCCCAAAGCAATCAGGGTGTCCATATTGGCAGAATGATTTTTGAAAGAATGCCAGGCACCCACATAAAAATGTCTGCCGGGAAACGCCATTATGGCCAAAGTCAGCAAACCCACAACTGACCAGGCCATACGCTGCGGGCCGGTGGAAACACTCATATCGCCGGTGACTAAGCCATAGATCATTAAAGGCACCCCCAACGACAGTGCCAGAAACACGTTGCGCATCAAGCGGCGGTAATGTGCCTGGTCGGATTCTTCCTTCTCCTGCTGGGCGTCGGCTACGGTGTCCGATTGCATCGGTTTGGCCCCATAGCCCACGCTCTCTACTGCAGAAACCAGACGATCGATAGACACGCTGCCGGACACCGTCACCGTTCGTTGTGCCAGATTCATCTCCGCATAGTCGACCCCGGATACGGATTTCAGCGCGGTTTCGATTTTGTTCACACAACTGCCGCAACTAGCGCCTTCGATAATCAGTTCCTGACTGTCCGTCACATCATTCATTGGCTTACCCTGAGTTTAATACTGGTCTTCCATCGATTCTATTTTGGCGTACGTTGAGTAAGTGCCGTCTTTTTTCATCAACACAATTTCATAGGGCTGGAAGCGATCGTTCATCTCCATACCCGGACTGCCCAAAGGCATTCCCGGTACAGACAACCCCAAGGCATTTGCCGGAGGTTGTGCTAAAAACTGTTGAATGTATTTTGCCGGTATATGCCCTTCAAACACGTAACCTTGCTTTGACACACCCGTATGGCAGGATTCATACAAATTGCCTACACCGAACTGCGCCTTAATTGCAGAAAGATCCTGCGGATGATGAACACTTACCTTAGCGCCATGGGCTTCCAGATGTTCAATCCAGGCACCGCAACATCCACAGGTCTCGGATTTGTACACGTCCAGTTCCAGTGAATTGGCAACCGTGTCCGGAACTTCTTTCTCCGAGCACGCGGCCAGCGCAAACAACACTATCGCAAGCGATATCCATCTTTCAGATAGGGTTTTATATCGCTTTTTCACAATTGAATTTTTCATATTGAGTTTCCTGATCAAAGATCGTCTTTAATTTAATACCAGGCTTTAACACCAATCAACCACTCTGTAGCTGTTGTTTTTTCAGCGCCGTCTCGCCGATAATTTGCAGCGTTGCCAAACCATTTTTTACTGCTAATGCCTAAATAAGGTGCAAATTCACGGCGAATTTCATATCTCAATCGCAACCCGATCTCGGCATCTGAAAGTCCCGATCCAGTTTCCAAAGGCGGGTCATTCTGCCCGTAGAAATTCATTTCCAGTTCCGGGCTCAAAATCCATTGCTGTGTTAACAGTAATTCATATTCTGCATTCATTCTCAAGCCGATCCTGTTTTCATCGCCTACAAACAAGCTCGCCTCCAATTCGAAAAGATACGGCGCCAATCCCTGCAAACCCAGCACGAACCAATCTTGATCCGGTGCGGGTTCAACATCAACGCGATAGCCCATCTGCAAATTCCAATACGGTGAAATAGCGCGACTATAAAGAGCCTGTAGTTCGACGTGTTCCAGCGCTTCATCCGGCTGTTCCAGATCCACTTTAATACCGAATTTATGCAGATCGTAACCGACCCAGACGTCGCCTTCCAAGATCAGTGGGTTTTCATTATCTGCCTCTCTTATTTCAAATTGGGAAACTCTGACCGTGGTAATGAAAGGGTCATCTGATTCATGAGCGCCGACGGTGGCCGACAAAAAAAGTACCATAAACAGGACTGTGTATTTCATTGTCACTCCCCCCTAAACCACGTTTACTTCACGCATCATGCCAGGCATGTGGTAAAGCAAGTGACAGTGATAAGCCCAGCGACCTCTGGCATCCACATTCACCAGGTAACTTATTGTGGACCCAGGCTGCACTAGTAGCGTGTGTTTTTTCGGAATATAGTTTGCGTCTTCAGTCTCCAGCTCACTCCACATACCATGCAAATGAATGGGGTGCGTCATCATGGTGTCGTTGACCAGAATAATCCGGATTCGCTCCCCGTATTTCAGTTGTAAGGGTTCGGCATCGGCAAAGTTAGTCCCGTTAATAGACCACATATAGCGACTCATATTACCGGTCAAATGCAATTGTATTTCCCGCTGCGGATCGCGCTTGTCCTGTGTCGGGTAATAGTTGCAAAGATCGTAATAGGTCAACACCTTGCGGCCGTACCGTTTCATATGGTCACGCAGACCTACGCCTGGATCCCGCAAACCACTGACCGGCATAGACGCTCTCATATCAACATGAGGACCAAACTCGGTGTTACTATGCACGATTGAACTTGAGCTACCGAAACCGGCGCTGGCTATGTTTACATGCTCCATATGATCACCAGAATGGTGGTCCATTTCGCCCATCTCATGTCCGGAATGATGCGCCATGCCCATGTCTTGATGACCGAGAACCGGTGCCTCATCCATAGCGGGGACAGCCGCTTTCATGGTGCTGTCTGCCGATAATGTGCCGCAACTAAATCCACTGCGATCCATACTCTGGGCAAACAGGCTATAGGCATTATCGCCTTCCGGTTCCACTACAACATCATAGGTTTCAGCCACGCCGATGCGAAATTCATCCACCGTTACCGGATCAATATTCTGTCCGTCGCTGGCCACCACTTTCATCTTCAAACCCGGAATACGGAAGTCAAAAATCGTCATCGCCGCAGCGTTGATTATTCTTAACCGAACTTTTTCTCCTTTTTTGTACTGGCCCTGCCAATTTTGCTCTGGAGTCAGGCCGTTCATCAAAAAGGTATAGGTGTATCCGGTGACATCCGATATATCGGTATCACTCATCCGCATCCGATTCCACATAGCCCGCTCATTCCAGGTTTTCGCTACCCCTTTTTCCTTGATATCCCGCCATACATCCGCTGCTGTACGTTCACGGAAGTTGTAGTAGTGGCTCATTTTTTTCAGTGTTCTATAGATACGATGCGGCGAAGTGTCAGACCAGTCGGAAATCACAATCACATGCTCGCGATCGTAACTCACCGGATCAGCCTGTTTCGGGTCGATCACAATGGCACCGTATAAACCGGTTTGCTCTTGAAAACCGGAATGACTGTGATACCAATAGGTACCGCTTTGCTTTACATCGAATTGATATTCAAACGTCGCTCCCGGTTTTATTCCGTCAAAACTCATACCGGGAACTCCGTCCATATTGGAAGGCAGAATCATGCCATGCCAGTGAATGGAGCTGTCATGGGCTAACTGGTTGGTTACCCGTAAGGTAACACGCTCACCTTCCTGCCAACGCAATATGGGTGCAGGCAAAGCTCCGTTTACGGTAGTTGCAATGCCCTCGGTTCCGGTAAAGTTCACGCTTTGGTAACCGATGTTCAGATCAAAATGGTTGCCGCGCAAAAGCGGAGTCGCCTTGGCCGCAGTGGCCATGAGTGGATTAAAACCCAGCCCCAATGCGGCCGCTCCGGCGCTAACGCCCGTGACAAATTGACGCCGCGACAGCCCTTTCCCATTTCTTAACCATTCCGACGATGGTAAATTCATATTCATATTGAATTCCTCGAAAGCACACTTATGAAAACTCAGTCGTTTTGACGCCAAGTGACGACGCCAGCCGAATTTCAGACGGATTGATGCTGTGCTTAAAGAAGAGAGGGTGGGCGATCCAGCCGCGGGGGAACGTTACCTGAATAGAGGGTGAGGTAATCCTGAATGCATGTGTTCAGCACGCTTGCAACAACCGGCATTGCTGACCCATGCACTGCCACATAACAGCCTAATACACCACAACACTGGCAATCGTCGCAATGCTCGCCATGATCCATTTCCTCGTGAGATTGAGGTGAAGATAATGTGGCCTCAGTTCCATGATGCTGGCGGGTTGTAGAAGCAGCGCCGTGTTCCATCACATGGGCATGTGTGGTTTCATCCCCTTGCAGGGTAATGGGTTGCGGAAAGTCGGCCATCGGAAACCCCGGGGAAACCGCTGCCAACACCGCACCGGCTTGCTGCAGGAGCAAACACAAGAGCGTTAGAATAGCTGCGCGCTTCAGTTTCATTGATCCGTTCATTCCCATGTTTTGACGGGGTCCGTGGTAGGACAGAGTCCTGCTTTCTATTCTAACCTGAGAACTAACGGCTTGTATAAAGTTCCTTGCCAACTATCAGACCGTCCCCATAGGATGGCACAATATAGGTGGTAACTAACTAATATTGAAAAAGAAGTCGGAATACACAGCGACTTTTCGGAAATCCAATTTCATAGGACATCATGACCATAGAACACACCAGCGAGTTTATTTTTGGCGGATCCATTCTGGCCCTGCTGTGCGTATTTGCCAGCATTCTGTCACGACGGCTGGGGGCACCTATTCTGCTCGTATTCCTGGTACTCGGCATGCTTGCCGGGGAGAACGGGCCGGGTGGCATTCAGTTCGACGATTTTAATCTGGCGTTCTTGTTGGGCAGCCTGGCCCTCGCCATAATTATTTTCGACGGAGGTTTGGGCGCGCGCAAAGAAACCTTTCGGGTCAGTCTGGGCCCTGCACTGTCGCTGGCCACCGTCGGGGTTGTCATTACTGCGGGTCTAACCGGCATTGCCATCCACTGGATTCTTGACTTGCACTGGTATGAAGCGTTGCTGATCGGGGCCATCGTGGGATCGACCGATGCGGCTGCGGTATTCGGCCTGCTCCGCTTTGCCGGACTCGAACTCAAGGCACGCACCAGTGCCACCCTGGAAATTGAATCCGGCACCAACGACCCGATGGCGATTTTTTTGACCGTCACCCTGGTGGAAATCCTGGAATCCAGCCAATCCAATTTCGGCTTCTCCATTCTGAGCGCATTGCTCCAGCAGATGGGGCTGGGGCTGCTGTTAGGCGCTGCGGGGGGCTGGCTGGTGGCGAAGCTTCTCAAGGGCTTGAACCTGCCCGCCTCCCTTTACCCGCTGTTTGCCCTGGCGGGTGGCTTAAGCGTATTTGGTTTAACCAATGTCATCGGCGGTAGTGGCTTTCTCGCCATTTATATTGTTGGAGTCATAGTCGGGAATTCGCCACTGCCACACAGTAATGATATTCACCGCTTTCACGATGGTATGGCTTGGCTAAGCCAGATCGGCATGTTTCTGATGCTGGGGCTCCTCATTACCCCCAGCCACCTTCCACCAATCATCCTGCCCGCTATCGCCATCGCGCTGGTGATGATTTTTGTTGCGCGGCCCCTTGCCGTCGTGGTGTCTTTGTTGCCGTTTCATTTTCCATGGCGGGAACAGGTGTTTATCAGCTGGTGCGGATTACGTGGTGCGGTGCCCATTATATTGGCTTTATTCCCCTCTCTGGCTGGCATGGAACACACCAAAATTTTCTTTGAACTGGTTTTTTTCGTGGTGTTGATCTCGCTGATATTGCAAGGCTGGACCATTGCCCCGATCGCCCGATGGCTGCGCATTGAAGTGCCTCCTCTGGCCGTTGAACCGGAGCACCTGCAAGTGGCGATCCCAACCGAGCAGGAACAAACTCTGCACATTTATGACGTGATACCGGAGTGCCAGGCAGAAGGCATGCAAACACTTCGCTTGCCACTTTCAGAAGGCGCTCAGTTGATCGGGGTTATTCGCCGGGGGGTGGTTATCAAATCGAAGAAATCCCTGGAACTGTCCATCGGCGACCGGGTCATGCTGCTTGCCAGCGATTCAACAAAGGACTTCGGTGCCCTGTTTTCCCCATCACTGAAAACGAATACAACCGGCTCCATGGCGTTCTTTGGGGAATTTGTTATCTCGCCTGAAGCCGCTTTGTTTGATCTTGCACAGGTGTACGGGTTTTCACTGCCCGCCGCTCACGAACAAAAAACAGCGGAAGAATACATCAATAGCAAATTCCACGCGAAACCGGTGATCGGGGACCGGGTCACGCTTGAGAAAGTGGAACTGGTAGTCCGGGAAACCAAAGACGGCCGTATTACCTCTGTCGGTCTCAAACTCATCATGTAATAGAAATAACTACTCCACTGTCAATTCCGTCACGACCACCGCCCCACTGGCACTGGTCACCAGCACGCTATCAGGGGCCGGTGAAATACCGCCGAATTGCTGCTGATAATATCCCAACAGGGGTTTCCAGCCGATCTGGCCGAGTGGAACCTCGGTGCTGCCATAAACCAACGTTGCCTCAATTATTGCAGCGCCCTCGGCCACGGCATCTGAATCAGCCCGTATCCAGACCCGTTCGTCGTTTTGAAAATAGTAGGCTTTTTCAACGGTCAGCGTTTCTGGCGGCGTTGGCGGGGGATCGTATTCAGCGCAACCGTATGTGCCTTCCACCGGCAGATAATCGGAGCCGTGGCCGGAGCTGGACACGGTGACGCAATCCGGCGGATTCAGCACGTCGATGAATTTGTTTTGGTACGCGCTATGGTCGCTATTCCAGTTTAATGTACCAAGTTCCCTATCACTACCGGCGGTGGTGGCGGTCACCGTGAGTATGGCACTGGAAACCGGATGCAGGTCAGACGTCGCCCGTACCCACAATGCCTGTTCATCCGGCAAATAGATCGCGCGTAACAGATCAACAGAATCCGTAACCCCCTTTTCCCCCGGATCGAATGCCACCGGGCCTGGCGGGGTGGCCGTCAGCGCTCCGTTTTCCAGCGCCCGATACAGTTGATCGGTCGCTACATCGGTATGGTAATCAATCACTCCACTGGGCCATTCAACGCGCAAATCGACCGCGCGGTTCGTGCCCAGACCAAAATGCAGTCGTTGATGATGCTGGGCCCAGCGGTGATGCCCCCCATTCTGCTCCCGTAGCTGGGTTACACCGCCCGCGGTTGCATACACTTTAGCGCCGATACCATCGGTATTGGATCGAGTGCCCACCAAGTCCAGCTCGATCCAGTGATGGTTATTTTGCGTGGTATTGCGATACAGATGATCCGCAGAAGCGAAACGCACGGGGAATAGTTGCACGCCATTGGTCACGAACATATCCAGCCTGCCGTCGCCATCGAAATCAGCCACCGTCACATTATCAACAAGACCGTGACCGTCGGTTACCGATGACCCTAAGGGTCCGGCAGCGCCACCGGCATCGGCAACCAGATCAAAACGGCCATCTCCTCGATTTTCGTAGAGCAAATTGGCGAGATTTTCAACACCACCGGAACACACCAGATACACATCCTGATCCATGTCGTTATCGAAATCACCGGCAGCCGCCCCACTGCAACTCACCGCGTTATTGAGATCACCGATCTGGCTGGCGGGCGTCAGCGGACTGCCATAACCGTCGAATCCGCTACCGGTATTCAACAGCACAAGCGGTTCGATAGGGAAGTCGATATTGTTCAGGCCTTCAATCTCCAAATCGGACACCGGTGCGGAGCTTTTTATAACAAAATACGCGGTGGTATATTTGCCTCCATTGGCCAGATCGATTTCCCAAACCTGAGTCAACGGGTTGTAGCCGATGTAAATTCCGAGATCATCCGGAAGGGTGGAGCTGTGTGGCTTGATTCCGTAATTGAGAGGATTGGACGCCTCCAGATTAAAGCGGTAAGCCGTGGTGTCGAGGCGGGCTTCTGCTTCTGGATGGTAGCCGCCAGCCCCGAAATGATAGCGGACCAAGCCCAGGAAGCTGTGCATATCAATTTGCAGGTTTCCTCCGGGTGATTTGAAGCGAATGGTTTTGTCGTCGCTACCGGCGCTGGCGGTGAACCAGGTTTCCACTAGTGCGGGCCCAAACTGCTTCGACTGGGAACGTCGAATGCGACCCCGTACCAGCAGGATATCGTTGAGCTGATCGCCGTTAAAGTCCGCTATCGCCGTATCGACCACCAACGGTACGGGCGGAATGTTAGCGGTGATGTTACGAAAGGGCAGGGTCGACATATCGTACGCCACCTGTGGAAAGATACCTTCGGGAACACCTATGTATTCCAGGCTGGTATCACCGTTCAGATCGATTAATATGCCGAAATCCTGTGCATCACCAATATCGAATCCCGTAGCAATACTGCTATCAAAAAAGTGTTTACTCAGGGGGTTCTGCTGCATCGACCAACTGCGGGTGCGACTTTGAACAAACAGATCAAGCACGCGATCATTATCGTAATCGAGCCACATCGGCATTCTGCCCTCGCGGTCGTCCTGTAACCAGGCCGCTGCGGTTCGGTTGCGCAAGACACCCCCTTCATTCATCAGCAATTCGCTGTCCCAAAGGGAGCCGGTGGTAACATACAGATCCTGATCACCATCCGAATCGATATCAGCCCAGGCCGCTCCGTGTTGGTCAGCAAACCGATTGCCTTCCAACCAGGCAAGATCGACGTCCGCTTTCTTAGTAACGTCCGTAAAGGTACCGTCGCAGTTGTTTTTATAAAGAGCCGCCTCGTCCCGGTGATGATTTACAAACAGGTCGGGGCAACGGTCATTGTTAAAATCGCCCCAGGATGCCCCCCAGGCTTCAGCCTCTGCAAAGGGCCCGTCTACCTGCTGAAAACGAATATCAGCAGTAGCCTGCGGCACCCAAATAGCCAGACTGATTGCGGTTGAAGATATGAAACAGATACGATAAAGCCGTTTGCCCCAAGTGCTACCCATGATTTGGTTCCCTCCAAACATGAACACAAAAAATTGTGACAAGAATCACAACAAAATTACCCAATGACCTATATGCTATAGCAGAACTATTTCTATTTGCATATTTTTAGCGAATTAATTTCGTGCTGCTGCAATTAATTTGCGCCTTCCTATCAAAACGCCCCTCCCCCAACGCTTAGCCCCTGTTCTACTGTGCTTTGACCTGTGTGAAGGTTAAGGGGCGCTTTGGCCTGAACGCAGAATCCGGATCAGCAGCGGGTTTCACGTATTCTTTTTGTACAGGGTTTGCTATTTTATGCCGCAGATTTCGCTTCGGGGATATAATGCAGGCGAGCGACCAGAGGCGGTGGCATTACGGTGAATCATCGGCTGCATTGAAGTAGTGGGAGTAATAGGCTTAAATCATGGGATTCGACATTAACGTAGGCGCAGTGATCAATTCAGGTAAATGGTTAGGCATATCCACTCTCACGATTGCTTGCATGCAACAGGGTCTGGCCGCTGGTTTGGGTAACCTCGACCTCACCCCGTCGGTTGCCGTCGAACACGCCTATATTGATAACCTGTACTATCAGCCGCAAAGCCAGGTCGATAGCTGGAAGACGACCGTTGCCCCCGCGCTGGAAGTGAGCGGTGACCTGAGGTCTTTTTCGGCGTCGGTAACCGTATCCGGCGAGAAAGGCGTTTATTCCGATAGTTCAGATGATGACTATCTCGACACCTCCCTGCTGTTTAAAAGCAACTATGAGCTGAATCACAGCAATACCATTCAGCTTCAGGTGTCCCGTGACGCCGGACACGAAGATCGGGGAGCCGGTTTGAGTGATGGACCAGTCGCTTTTCTGGTGGATAGCCCAATAGAGTACGACGAGTCAGCGTTGGTCGCTAAATACATTATTGGTTCTGAGTCCTCACGGGGCAAACTGGTATTCAGGGGTTCCTTTCTCGAAAAGGAATACACCAACTTCGAACGTTTAACTGATAAGCACAGTTACGAGACCGTCTTCGGCGGTACTAGCTTTTATCTTAGAGTGGGTAAAGGCATCCGCTTGCTGATCGATGGGCAAGCGGGTTCAACCGATTATATAAATGATCCGGATGCAGTCGAAGGCCTAGAAGATTCGTTTGACCGGCAGTTTAAAAAATTGCAACTCGGGGCTACCTGGGACCTGACGTCAAAAACCCAGGGCACGATTAAAGCAGGCTACCGATCTATCGATTTTAAGGATCATGATCGAAAGGATTTCAATGGTCCGAGCTGGGAGCTGAACGCGATATGGAAGCCATACACCTACACCCGTTTTCAATTAACCAGTTTGCAAGAAGACAGGGAATCCACCGGCGAGGGCAGCTTTGTTAATTTTCGGGAAACCCGGGCAGAATGGAGCATGGACTGGACTGTCAGAATGACCTCCCGGCTTTTTATCGGCCTGGGACATAAAAGTTTCGAGGACAGTGTTCCCAATCGGGAAGATGACCTTACCGGTGCAGGCATGAGCATCGAATATGAATTACGTCGCTGGCTTGACCTGGGCTTCAGAGCTGAGCACAGTGCCGTTGACTCCACAATTGACGTGTATAATTTTGAGCGTAACCAATTTACCGTCTACGTTAACGCTTCCATCTAACCATCGCCTCGGCAGCATATCGTCTAATCTCGCTTGCGTCCCATTCGAGCACTCCGTTGGAATCAAATTCCTTGGTGGTGCTGTACTTGACTTCAAACGTGCCAGTGGGCGTGGATTGTAAATTAGTGAGCAGGTTTTCAGTCAGAGGCACGTCGGACACGAAACCACTTTCAGGCACCAGATGATATAGCACATAGGCGTCCCCCTCGTAGTCACAGACTTCTTTAATAACTTGTAACTCGCCTTTAAAAAGCGTCTCACCGACATTGATATTCAGACTAGCCACGGTTTCAGGAATACGAAAATTCAAATTCTCGGTTGCAACGCCAAGGGCGTAATCAAGCGGGTTTTTCAGGGCCAGGAATTCATCACAATACGCCATTTTACCGAGGCCTATTTTCATTGTCGCAGCGTCCTTATTCAACGCTTCCAAGCTGGGAAACGACAATGTTATAGGCAAATGATGGTAACTGATCTGGAACACCACCTGGTCATAATGGGTAAGGTTTTCTACGTGGAGCGAGTCGGCTTGACTACTCGTTACCATGCTTAGAAAAATCGTCGCTAGACAGAATTGATTGAATTTAGTGCGGCCAGTCATAGGATGATGTTCTCTTGAATTGACGACTTGATGTGTGTCCTGCCGAGTTTACCCACAAATACATGATCTCAGCATCGAAGGAAAAAAGCCTGACGCAAACGCGTCAGGCTAGCAAGTTATTGCTTGTTTCTACGATGTCCAGGCTAGGGATCAATGACAATAGTAAAGTCTTCCACGTGACGCTGAATCGTTCCGCTCTGTGTTGCCGTAGCCTGGCTTACTACTTTCAGTTTAAACGTTTTCGAACCCGCTTCAGTGGGGATACCACTTATGACGCCCGACTGACTTAAAGACAGACCTGCCGGCAGCCTCCCATTATATATCGACCATTTATAAGGGGGTGTTCCGCCCCAGGCACTGAGAGTAAAGGAATAGCGCTCGCCGACTTTGCCGCCCGGCGCATCAAATACCGTGGTAGAAACACCACGATTTTCAGCAAGCATCTGGGCAAGTGAATTTTTAATCGCGCTATGAGCGCTGTTTTTAATTTGGTTTTCCTCTTCGAACGGATCATTTTGCAGATCGTATAGCTCATCGGTAACGCCATTGGGGTTATCTATGAACTTCCAGCGACCATTCGATATGGCTGACCACACGCCGTATGCGCCCGGATGCCGGCCCCAACTCTGATGCACGAGGACATCACGCCAATCCACATTCCCTTGACCGAACAGCGGGGTCAGACTGAGACCATCTGCCTGAGGCCTGTCAATACCAGCCATATCGATTACCGTCGCGGCCACATCAAGATCGGGAGAGACCAAATGCTCAGAGTCCGTCGTCACGGGTATTCCCGGACCCGCCATCACCAGCGGCACCAGCAGAGACTCTTCGTAAGCGTTGCCTTTCTCAGTAATGCTGTGTTCGCCCCAGAGAAAACCATTATCCGAAGTAAAAATAATGACGGTGTTATCCAGCTTCCCTAACTGAGCCAGCATGTCATGGATATCGCCTATGGAGCGGTCGACGGATTGCAACGACCTCAACATATCCCGGTGGAATTCATCGTCCGGGTTTTTCAACACGGAAAAGGCGTTAGGATTCGCAACCCAATAGGGCTTATCACTGAGGTCGGACTCGTGATAACTGCGGCCACGGTAAACATAGTCACTGAAAAGTGCCGTGTCCGGGGCATCCGGGGTGGCCGGGGCATGCGGCGCATAAGGCGCCAAAACAATAAAGAACGGGTCTTGCCCAACCTGCCCGAGAAACGACAACACTTCGTCCCGGTGGAAATTCGTCACATATTGTTCAATGTGAACACTCTGTCCGACTGAGGACGAACTGCCACTGGAACCACGCGTAACGTCGAAGCTATTCCAGTCATCCCCCGCAGGCCCTCTGTTATTCGCGGTCCAGCTAGACCAGCCCGGTGGCACGTACTTGGGCGCATAACCATTGAGGTATTTGCCGACAAACTGGGTGCGATAGCCCCCCTCCTGCATGGCAACCGCCAGCGTATTGCCATCCTGGAATAACGCAGCCCCCCCATTATCACCCGGGTTACCAAGCACCCCGGTATTGTAGGGGTAAAACCCGGTAAAAAACGCTCCCCGTGAGGGGCAGCAAAGCGGCGTCGATACATAAGCGCGCTCAAATGTGGTGCCTTTGGATTGCACTTTTTCCTGCAGGATGGGCATCGCCCACAAGGTATCGAAACGCTGGTCGTCCGTCAGAATCACGATAAAATTGGGCTTGTTAACGTCCCCGTTAGACTGGCACTTGCCCAGTGTGTTCAGGTCAAACGGCGTGGTTACCGGATACTGTGCCGCCCCGAGATAGACCGTGGCACCAGCGCCGGAAGAGGACGCAAGGGAAGAGAAACAGGCGCTGGCACGGTGGTCCACTTCAAAAGAAAAGCCATCCAGCGCTTTGTTCCAGACCTTTAACTGATATTGAAGGCGGGTCGCCGCGGCGTTGAGTTCCAGCGTATCAGAGCTTTCAAAAGAATACTCAGACAGGTTGGTCAACTGTTGATCTGTCTCGACCCACCCCAGATAAGTGGCACCCTTGCTGTTACCGCCGCCGGTGACCTGCATGCTCCACTCTCCGCTATCACAGTCCTGCCATACAAACAGAGCCTCCGTCGTGGCGGAATCGAAACTGGGTTTGCCGCAAGCTGAAATCTCGTCGTCATTGATGGTGCCTATGGCGGTGGCGTCCGACAGTGCAACACCCACTGGATTGGAGAGCACCACTGAAAACGTTTCCGAGCCCTCTGCCTCACTGTCTTGTATCAAGGGCACCTCAATCAAACGGCTAAGCTCACCCGCCTGAAAAACCAGTGTGCCGCTGGTCTGAACGAAATCGGCGCCTGGCGTCGCCGTGTCTCCGGCGGTCTTATAATCAACGGTAACGGTGTCTGACGCTGCTGCGGACAAAGAGACCGTGAAGATCGCCACATCATCGCCTTCGCTGATCGTCACGTTATCGATCATCGCCTGAACCGCCCCGCAGCTGGCCAGGGTGTTTAGCTCCAGCGGGTATTCCACCGCCGTTTTATAAGCGCCTATGAATAATGGCGCCCCAGCAGGGGAAGCGATATCAAAACAGGTGCTGTCCGCAGCATCAACCGAGAATGTAAAGCCATCATACCAGGGGGAGACCGTTTTCATACGGAAGCTGACCAGCTGTGGATTACTGGTGTCGAGAATATCGCCGTTTTCAAGGCTGCTGCCTGACACATCGTCAAGTGAGCCGGTAGTGGTCAGAGACCCGGTGTAGGTGGCCGGACCCCCTGATTCGGGGGCTAACGCGGTCACATTCCATTTGCCACTTCCGCCACACGCCTGCCACAGGAAAATGCCCTGATCGCTTATATCGGTGTCCGGCTTCCCGCAGGCGGAAAGCGCAGGCGCGCATGGCTCCAGAGACACGGTATCGAACGGGGCGGTAACCGGCGTTCTATCCGGCCCAACCAATACAGTGCTGCCTGAGGGGGTACCCGGCTCGAGTTCGAAACACGCACCTGCGCCATTCGCCGTATTAAAAATGAATCCGTCGTACCAAGGACTACCTACGCGTAAGGCGAAATCCAGCGTAGCGCCGGAAGGCGCTGTAAACACGTCGTTAGATTCGATACTGATCGGTACCAGATTGCTAAATGGCTGTACAGCGCGCACCCGGCCCGCGTAGGTTTGCGCACCGGTCTGCCCGGCAGCGACCATCCGCACCTGCCACTCCCCGGTATCACAGGTGCGCCACAGAAAAGTGCCTGAATCGGAATTCCGGTCCCAATTCGGCTCACCACAAACGATGTCCGCATAGGATGAACCAGAAAAAAAGGCTAAAACCAATAAGGAATAAACGAGGTTCCTGCCCACTGCCATTCGTGCCAACCCAACGATATGATTCACTACCTGTGCCCCTGTCAGCTTTACCCAAAATGCGGTTTCAGAATTCCTTATTTTCCAATCAAGTTATAGACGCCATATGGAGAAAAGGAAAAGCGGGAAATCTATCTATATTCGGCCCGGAGCGCTCAAATTACTGAAGTTGTTAAATTAAACGCTTCGGATTTAATTCAGTAAGGAATTGCCAGGCCGTTACTTGCGCATGATTACATCGGAATCAACGCAGTATTGGCTGCATATTACCTATCTCGCATCCGAACTGTCTAATAAAAAACCTAATTGCGGCGCAAAATGTTAACCAGTTACGTTTTTAATACAATAACCTGTCATCTATTGTTGCTTATTCGGTTATACAATGGGCACTTTCCGACGTGAATTAAAAGAACTAGTTTTGGGGTTTTAAAAAGGGGGGATACACCACATGCAAACACCAATCGAACTTGGGTTCGCTGCTGCGTTTTTTGCTTATCCGGCAAAGGCTTTGCCCATCTCATCTCTGTCAAACATCACGACACTCAAATACACCGAAACCTGGCGAACAACGGACTAACCCCCCAACGCAAAATTTAGGGGTCGCAGATTTCGATCGTGTAAGGGATACAGCTTGATTTGCTGCGCTGTGTGCCGGGCGTGAGTTACACCCACTGAGCCAATCATAAAGATGGCTTGCAGGCTGTGCTCCATGCAATTTTAACTTTAAGGGATTAAGAGAGAATTCTATGTTTACTCGTTCTGTATTCTTATTGGGGCTTTGCTGTTCCAGCACACTGGTTGCGGCCGCACCCATCTCATTTCAGGATCAATCCAAAGCAGCCGGATTAGACGGTTATGTTGAATCTTGGGGTTTAACCTGGACCGACATAAACGCTGATCGCAGACCGGATCTATTTATTCAGGGCCACCGAGACTATCCCCAGGTTTACCGAAACACAGGTAGAGGGACCTTCGAAGATGTCGCTAATGAGTATGATCCAAACCAGATTTGGATGAAAAAGACCTACGAGGATAAGCACGCTGCCACCAGCGCCGATGTTGATAATGATGGTGACCAGGATATGCTGATCGCGGTCAGCGGCTCAGGTCCGGCGCAATTACTGATGAATCGGCAAGAGTCCGGTGGTAAGTATGTGGAACAGGCCAGCTCAGCGAATCTGGATTACGACGAGACGGCGCGTATGGCAATCTGGTTCGATTATAACAACGACGGCTTGCTTGATGTTCACCAAATAAGCAGCGGGGGATCCACATTAATGAAGCGCAGCTCATGGCGCTTTCGCTATTCCCTGGACGACTTAAACCGCTGCTCCGGACACGGTGATTACGGGCAGCTGACAGACGTTAACAATGACGGCCACCTCGACTATATCTGCGGTCGCCAGGGTGTTTTTCCTCAACAGATCTACGATTATTCCCGAGGTTATTTCTCGAGTTTTTATCGACTCAATAACCGGGTACCGGAAGTCGGCAACGTCATCGACTCGGTGACCGGCGATTTCAATAACGACCTGAAATCCGACTTCATTCTGATGCGGGGGGCTCTGCGGGGTTCGGGCGCAGCCAGGGTGAGTGACCACGGCATTGATGGCTGGATGCGAGGGGGATCTTCTACCGGATTCAGTTTTACCGCCGAAGGACAGGTCACGTTCACTGTCGACCATGACCCGATGGGCGTTGAAACCGAGTCGAAGGTGGTAGTGCTCGACACCAACGGACCCACCAGCGCATCGCCAGGGGGGGTCAGAATTTCCTATTCATCGCGTACCGGCAAATGGACAGTGACCCGAGGTTCTCCGGATCAGGCCTATGTGCAGGCGCGTAGCGAGAGCCTGATTAGTGAGCCTGAACTGATCGATATAAAAAGCGGAGAAATGCCCACCCCGGTGTTCCACCTGGTTAACGGGGATTCCGGCTTTTCTATTGATCACACCACCGGTATCAGTCGCGCAAAAAGCTGTGTCAGCGGTGTGGCGGCGGATTTCGATAACGATATGGATCTGGATGTTTACATGGCCTGCCGACAGGGGGTGAACAACCTTGCTAACCGCTACTTCGATAACCAAGGTGACGGTACCTTTGTCGAAGTGTTGTCTCACGGTGGAGAAGGGCCTGTGGGTGCGGGTCTGGAATATGGCGTTGCGGAAAGTGTCGCGGTCGCAGACTACGACGTCGATGGGTTTATGGATGTGGCGGCAACCAACGGCCTTCTTTATTACCCAGTGGGTAGCGGCGGACCTTATAGTCTTTTGAGAAATAAGGGTAACAGCAACAAATGGATTGAAATTGATTTAGAGGGTGTCTCCTCTAACCGGGACGGTGTCGGGGCTATGGTTTATGCTACCGCCGGCGGGGTCACACAACTGCGTGAACAGAACGGTGGCTATCATCGCTGGTCGCAAAATTCACAACGAATCCATTTCGGATTGGCTTCCAATAACACGGTCGATATCACCATCAAATGGCCATCAGGTGAAGTAGATACCCATTCCAATGTACCCGCAAATGCACTCTATCAAGCCACTGAGGGCGGCAACATTTCACCTGTAACACTCGGGCCCGAGGAACAAACAGTGGTAAATCCAGGCGACGAGTGCGGTGAACCTGTCTATACCAAAACCTATGGACCCGCCATCACAATGTGGAAAGACTGTGGCCGCAGCAATGAGTGGCGATTACGTTTTTACAGTGGCAATCACAGTGCATACCCACTCGCCTCCACCGGTGCCATCTACGGTGATGATGCTTTCCAATACGCCAATGGTGTATCGCTCGCTGGCGACGACATTTTGTTTATCAATTCCGGAAATGCGCTTAGTTTTGATATCGCAGTTCAGAATAAAGTCAAAAGTGAAAAAGGGATAAACCTGTATACGGGCAGCCAAACCACATCCTGTCTTGATTTCACCAACCAGGATATCCCCAACATCATTGTCGGTGACAGCCATAAACGCATAAAAGCGCCTTTCGATTTAATTAAGCTTTCAACCTGCGAGCCGGATTCCAGTGGCGGTGGGAACAATGGTGGCGGCAATGGCGGCGGCGGTTCTATTTCCGATTCCTGCTACGAGCCGGACTATGACAGTAAAACGGAACAAGGCGTCTTTATTTGGAACTCCTGTGATGGCAGTGACGAATGGCACTTGCGTGTCACCGGTGGCGGCGATTCCTCGGGCGTCAGCTATACCGGCCACATACAATCGGATGGCGGGATTAATTATTCCGGCTACAGCATCGAACCCAGCGATGTGATCGATACAAGTGATCCTGACGCCTTGGAGTATCTGCTCAAAGTATGGAATAACGCACAGGATGGTATTGACTTCGTAGCAACCGAAAATGCCTGTTTCAGCTCAACCACTAACGGCTTACCGGTTTATTTGGGGCGGTCACGCAAGGCGTTAACCAACCCGGTTAATCTTACTACCCTGGAACAGTGCGTCGGGCAGGTTATTCCGCCCCAATGTGGCGAACCGTCCTATGATAATAAATCGGAACCCGGCTTATACGTGTGGCAGGATTGTTCTGCAGACGATGCAAATGAAAGCTGGTATATCCGTGCGGTCGCTGGCGGACTCAACTGGGCACCGTATAGCGGATTACTAAGCGCCAGTGAGTTTGTGGTGGCATCAGGAAATCAGCTTGAAACCAACGATATCGTGGATTCGGTGCCCAATGATAACGAGGTCGATTTCACCCTGTATGTGGGTAATGGCGGCGTTGACGGAGTTGATGTCCAATTCCCCGCAACAAGCGATACCTGTCTCGACATTCTGGACTTGCCCTTTGGTTCACAAGTTTATGTGGGTGAAAACAAGCAACCTGTCGAAGGCCCGTTCAATTTAAGCGATCTGGGAGCGTGTCAGTAAAAACCGGAAATCACCAATCCGGTTTCTCATAAAAAAAGCGCCCTTGCGGCGCTTTTTTTATATTGCAATCGTAGTGAGCAACCACTGCCAACCTAGACTGGCACGACTACTGGCATAGGCCCCTGTAGACTTCGTCAAGCTGTTCAGCAATCGAGTGGTAAGCGCGATTTTTCTCAACGTAGCGTCGCCCTCTTTCTCCCATCTTCCCGGCCTCTTCTGGATTGTTCAGAATGGCAATGATGGCGTCTGCAAATTCTTTTTCATCCCAGGAGACACAATAGCCCGCCTGACTGTTTTCTATAACTTGAATTTGGTCCGGGTGATTATTTGCCACAACCGGCTTTCCGAACGCCATATACTCCACCAGCTTGGTCGGCGAAGTTGAGTTCAGAATAGGGGTCGGATAAAAAGGCGACACGCAGACATTCGCCCGGCTGAGGAATTGCCAAGCCTGCTCCATCGGCAAAAACCCTGTAAATACAATCGAATCCAGAATGCCAAGCCTGGTTGCTTCGTCCAACAACAGTTGCTCATCTTCTTTGCACTGCCCTCCACCAACAAGATACAACTTGGCGTTGGGAACCTGTTCCATTACATAACCATGAACCCGGATTAAAAAATCCAGCTTACGATCCCGTACCAACGTTCCTAAATAAAGCACTACCGGGCTGTCTTCTTTCACCGGCTCCAGTTGTAACTTGGACCATTCTGTCAGTTTGGCCAGGGAGATTCCCATAGGGACCGGCAATATCTTGTTGGCGTCAACACCGTTGGCGACCACGTCTTTTTTCATCTGGTCACTTTGCACGAAAACAAAATCAGCAGAGGGCATAATTATTTTATAAAGAATCACTTTCAACGCGACACTGCGAAAGCGGTCAAGCACCGGAAAATCGGATTCACCATCTTCAATACGATAGGCATACATTTCAGGAAAAGGAAATGACAACCAAAAGTAAAACTTACAACCAGACAGCCTGGCCGCGACCAGCCCCGTGAGCGCACCAAAAAATCGATCCCTCACCTGAATGAAATCGTATTTTCGCGTTTTTGCCCTGGTAATAATCGTAAGATCCATCCACAAACCAAGCAGATGTTTTTGAATTTTCCCGAACATGCCTGAGCGCCTGTCGGTGGCGGTAACCCAGGCTTTTCCGCCATCCCAGGTGGTATGATAGGAGGCCGGAATAGGTTCTTTAGACTGAAACATCCAATCAATATGGTGACCCCTGCGTTTCAGTTCATCGGCAAATAGAATGACAGTATCGGGGCGGAACGGAGGGAAAGGCTCTCTAAGAAGAAACAGGTAATTCAGATCATGCCCCTTCTCATCTATCTTTTTTTCTACCACTTCTAAACTTCCTTTAACTATTTAGACTCTGCCACCGGCATTCCACGCTTGTACCAATAAATAAGAAATCCAAAAATGGTTACTAAGATATTTTGATACCCAATGTGAAACACAAAAAAGTTCTTATGCCACATACTGATATAGAGAATGACTATGGCTCCCTGAATACCAAGAAAGATACCCGATAGCCAGCTGTCATGAGAAAATCTATGTTCTAACCGGCCAGCATGAGTAAACGCAACCACAAAGATGGCATTTAGGATTAAAAATCCAATCACGCCCGATTCCCACAACACAGCCATTGCTGCCAGATTACCTACACCGTAGCTCCGAGGGTCTTTTATCCCCAATTTAATAGCCAGATTATTACGCGAATCCACACGCGTCGCCCCGACACCATACCCAAAAGCGGTGTTGGCAATGGAGCCGTGGTCTTCCGCCCACAGTTCGATACCGGCACCGCGGGTTAATTTGCCGTCCGTCGCTTCATCCTTCGAAATATTATACTCTACCGTGTAGACAATCAGTTCGGACCAGGATGACACCTTGCCCTCGGGTGCATGTTGTACGTAGGTATAAAACAGGCCCGCCACAGTGATAAAAACCAGCACCGTGACACCGAGAAAACGGGCAGAATTGGTCAATATGCCTTTCCGGAACACCACGAAAAAAACCACAAGTGCATAGATGATCGAAACCTTGGCCTCATTGATCATAACCGGTAACAAGACAATTACAGTGATCAGTATGGTGGCCGCCGTTGAGATTCCTCTTTTCTTCCACAACGCCAGCAAACAGGACCAGACTGAAAACATAAAGACGGCCAAAACCGCATTGGCGCCACCACCGTCAATCGAACCACCAAAAGTGCCGGATACAATATCAACAGGCACAATCCCCTTCGCAATGGAATGTCTTAGAGGAGCAACAAAAAAATACTGATGCAATGCGAAAGGAACCTGGATTAATGCCAGGTAAAAGATGGACATGGGCAGCCAGCGTCGCATCAATCGCTCATCCCAATTCATAAATGCGATAGCAAACATCAAGCCCCATAGTTGAAAGTAGCCTTTCATACCAATCGCAATATTAAGCAATGAAGTTCGATTGATCACAGCCGCAAAGACGTTAATTAGCAGAAACGCAATCAACAGGAAGCCGAGCGTGTCGTAACTCTTTTTACGATCAACACCCGCAGGTTGGTTTGACGACTCAATTAATATGTACAACAGGAAAATAAATGAAAGGGGTATTACCGCCCAGCGGATTAACTCCAATGATGGAAAATAGAGCTGCGCCAAACCCGCTAGTACATACGCGATCAACATCGTGATGCCGAATAGTGCAACCGGATACAATGCGAAGATGAGGCCAATCGGCGCTGCTGCAAACAGCAGTATCAGCTTCAAGTCTGCTTTTGAGGTAACGACCCCGGCTACTATTGCGCCCAGCGTGGCCAGCACAAATAGCAAAACGGGTTTTAGTTTTTCAGTCTGTTGTTCACTGAGTACCATGACTAAAACACCCCATTTTTAAACGGCGGATTTAGCGCCACATGCTGAGCTCCCGGGATAAAATCGATTCAAGCTGCGTAATTTCAGTGTCGAACTCGACCGCGAGATTCTGGATCGTAGCCTCTTTCGGGGGCGGCACTGCCTTAGCAGCAGAAACTTTATTAACACCACTGTACAGCTTGCTCAGACCCATCTTGGCCAGATACCTCCAGAGAAAATCCAGGCCTAAAGATTTGACTGTTTTGCGCAAACCTTTCCTCAGTTTTTCCAACCCCTTATAGCGATTTACATAGCTTGGATTAGAGCGGGTGTCCAGAGCCACCGAACGGTGCTGATCATCCAAAGCCAGAAATTGATAAATCTTTTTCGCCGCGGCTTCGCGGTTAGCAATAACGTCTTCGAATAACAGGATCAATATATTCTCGCGCGGAAATACACTCATCCAGCGCTCTAAATGGGTCGCATAGAGTCCCTGCTCAATATAAGTAGGATTGTTGGCCAATCCATTTTCAAAGCTGATATCTTCACCGCTAAGATGCCCGATACGCACTTCATGCATGTGATTCGACACCGCCCGTTTTATAGGGTCTCTCAGGGAAACAATCAGCTTTATATCCGGGTAATGGCGATAAACCCGGGCAGGAACGGCGGGCTCATGAAAATAGGATGGAGAGATTTCACCAATAACGGACTGCGTGCCGGCTTCAGAAAAATTGTTCTCATACCATTGCAGGCCATGATCGTACTTGTATGAAAAAAAATCCACCTCTTTCAGTTCACTTAAGGCAACATCGGGGTGGTCCTTCAGAATGTCATAGATCCAGGTAGAGGCGCATTTTTGCGCCCCGATACCGATAAAAGTTGGCTTTGGCATAATATGTACGAATCAATTATGAATTAGTTGCAGCTGCGCTTTACAACGTGGGTTCTGAAAGCCGAAAAGGATCAAAATCTCAATCCCGCGCTTATTCTGAAAACTGAACAACCTCCTCCTCGGATTTCTCATGCCAATAGGTTAACAGCTCATCATAAGAGGACAGGACATCGTTGAATAAGAACTCTTGCCCATGCCTCTGATAGCTGTTACTGCGCATTTTTTCTATATAAGCGTCATCAGTATCGACGCGTTTGATCACCGCTTTGCACTCATCTTCGTCTTTAAAAAACTCTGCTTTTTGGCCTGCAACCCAACGATTAAAACGATTATCGTGCGCAAGCACCGGTGACCCGGCGCCCAACGTTTCCACCAAAGACGGATTGGTACCACCTACCTGGTGACCGTGAATATAAAGTCGTGTAAAAAAGCGGAACGCATTCACAATCGCTTCATCATAAATGGCGCCGACAAACTGCACGTCGTCGCTTGCAATATCCATGACCTTTTTATGATAGGCATTGCTTTTAGGATCAAAATTTCCAAGCACGACTAGCGGATTGGCTCGCGGTTCGGAAGAATACGCTTTAACGATCTCGAATATGGAATTTTCAGGTTCGGGGCGTGCAACTAACAGGCAGAATCCATACTTCTTTAGATTAAATTTCTCAAGAATGCGCTCATCCGCATCGTTGATGCGGTCCGAGCAATAGGGAATAACGGTAATCTTTTTTTCGCTGACTCTGGATTGCAGATGCTTGCTTATTTCCGGGTGATCAGCAATAAGGTGATTCCCCAACCAACTCCCCAAGCACTCGTTGATAAAGAACCAGACTCGGCTCAGCAAAGACCATTTTTGGCGTTTCCATTCCACCCCATCCATATTGAAGAGGTTAATTTTCCCCTTCAACCGGAACAGGATTGAAAAAATGGCGGTGTTATAACCAAGCGTCAAATTCATACCCTGTTTTTTTAACGCATCTTTGATCGTGAGCCAGTCAAAAATGATCGAGCCAAACGCTCCGTCGCGGGACACAGGCACGTGAATGAGTTTAACCCCATTCCACTCGTCCGAATACCACTTGCCCTTGCCCAATTCCTGACAATAAACAGTCACGTCCCAATCCCGATCAACCAAGTAAGGCGCGAGCTTCTCAGTAAAGGATTCGAAACCACCGTGACACGCTGGAATACCCCTGATTCCATGTATGAACAAACGTTTTTTCTTCGACATTATTCTGTCCCAAATAACAATTAAGTGTTTCGACTATCAGTAACCCAACATGCTCATTGTTTCATCGAAAAGTGTAGAGATGGTCTCCTCCAACTCCGGCTTGGCTTTTCTTTCCCTTACTTTTAAGGCCTTCTGGGAATAAGCAAGAACGTCATCCGACGGCGCTAATTCGCAAGCACGCAACAACTTTTCCAATTCAATGGCAGGCTCTCTGACAAGATCTTCATACTTGATGTGATAAACGTCGTTCGGCCAGGAATTTAATGTTTCGATTCCCTGACGCATTGTTACAATCCATTCCAACGCCGCTCTATTGACATGATCCAGCTTGTTTAGATCAAGCTTTGCAACATCGCTATATTCCGGCAACACTGTGAAAATCTGATCACACAAATAGGTCCATTTAATATCCCCACGGCCCCACCAGTCATCAGTTCTTTCACCGACTACCACACCCTTGTCTTGCGACCAATGCGCAACAGAAGCTACGGCATCGTTACCATTACGTGATATGAATACAATCTTTGAGGTCGGTAATATACTTTTGAGATAACCAACCCTGAAAATAAATTCCGGATACTTATCAAGCGGTCTTTTTATACCGGTTAAAAAAGCATACCTGGATAGAACTCTTCCGATCTTTAACTTTGTTTCGGCATGAGCATCATCCGGATTCAGCATGAAGCGTCCGCTTGAGTCAACATAATCGCCGCATACATCCGTTTGTGGATCAGCAAGTGACCACATCAACTTAGGTTCGTTAAGAAAACCCACGTCTTTGTGCAGCGAAAGTATTTTCCCCAAGACAGTTGTGCCAGATCGTCCCAGCCCGGTGATATAAATAGGCCGATCCGGAGATGGACTACCAGGCAACTCGGCCAACAGGTTTAAAAAAGTTTTCACAAAAGGGTTTAAAAACTGACCCCGAGTAGTATGCGGTCTTCCCTCGAAGAAAAAATAACTCACTAAACGGTGGAACGCATTACGCTTACCAAACGTGAGGTAGATTTTATCAAGTTGACCAATCATGTTGACTGAGTTCCGGATCTAACTGCACTTTGTGACGTAATTGCCACACCCAGCGCAGAGTATAACGACTCCATTGCTTGGGAATATTGTTCAATTGTAAACTTTGTAGCCACATGTATCCTTGCAGCCCTTCCCATCTCAGACAAACTGCTGTTGCTCATTGCACCCACTTTGAGTAGAACCTCAGTCAGCTGATATTGATTACCACTCTCAAAGAGAAACCCGGTGACCTCACTTTCAATGAGTTCCGGTATGCCTCCAATGTCAGCGCCAATGACAATTTTTCCGAGGGCATTGGCCTCCAACACACTCATCGGCGCATTTTCATACCACTCTGAGGGCAACACCACCGCTCGCGAGTTTTTTACAATCGGCCACAACGTTTGCTTATCACAGAAACCGAGAAACTCTACATCGCCTCCGACTTCTTCCGCATAACGTCTAATTGACTGTTCGTCCGGCCCGGTGCCCACGATTTTCAATTGGCTACCCGCCTTCGCATTCGCAGCAAGCAGAGTTTTTAATCCTTTTTCGGGCGCTAAACGGCCAAAATAGAGTAGGTACTCGCCGGGATCATAAACCGGATCAAACACGCCTGCGTCGACATAATTGGGAATGTATACCAGCTGCTCTTTGTCCCACCCCCACTCCTGTAACTTGTTCGCGAAAAAGTGGCTGGGAACCACCACGCGATCCAAGTTGCGTTTATAGAGACCCAATGATTTGTGCACAGATGACTCAAGCATAACGAGAGAGCTTACCGCCAGAGAATCGTGAAGACAACGATTCAAGGCCACGTGGATCAGGTTTCCGTTTTTGCACTTTTCACATATGCCGCCTTTATTTAGCATTTTATAAGCCGGGCACGCAAGTTTAAGATCGTGCGCTGTCATTACTGTGGGAATGTCATAGGACTTGAGCACTGAAAGTACAGATGGAGATAGATGATGATAAATACAGTGGGCATGGGCAATATCCGGTTTCCAGTCGCGGATAAGTTGATCGATTTTCCAGGCGGCTTCTCGTGAATAGATGATTTTTCCAGCCATTTTGATTTTATCGATGGCTGAATATTCAGAGCCGAACTCTATTTCATCAGCGAAGTATTTATCCCAGGGTGTGGATTCATTATTAGGGTGATGCATTGAAAAGAAGCCGGTATCCCAGCCTTTGGAGCGAAATAGTGCATCGTGCTCGAAATAGACCGCATCTGCACCACCCCTTTTATAATGATAACTGTTGAGTGATAACAGCTTCGGCTTACTGCGACTAGTCATTTTTTTTACCCAAAATTGCTTGTATTTGTATCCACGCGCGACGTGGATTTGATAACAGCACACCCACGATGTGCAATGGATACTTTGCGATTTGCTTCGCAACAGAAAAACTCGGCAACGAATTGTCCTTATTAACAGGGAAAGAAAAAGCCTGCATTTCAGTCGCGGCAACCCGCTCACAAATGGCCACTTCTCCTGGAGTTAGTGTCCTTTTCCAATTGTTTACTGCTTTTTTTACAACACCTCGTTGTTGATCCGTATTCTGCCGGTGCGACGAACCAATCTGCTCAATATCCAGCATTTCGCTTTCGTAGGGCACATCCAAAAACGCGCACAGATTTCTGATTTGCTGTTCGGGGTCGGACATGATGTCTTCGAAACGAAGGATAAATACCCGCTCATGTTGTTTCAGTTGCAATGCGAGGTTAGTTGCTTTCACCCAAAGTTTGGTGATGGTATAGGCGTGGTAATTGAACCAGACTCTGATTATTTCCGAGTAGGGAATGTTGTCTCCCCCGTAACGCTTGCGCTTCCAGCGGTTTTTCTGTGATGCAAGAACGTCTCTTGGATCGCGCACTATATGAACTATTTTAAGATGGCGATAGTACTCCAATAAAGCACCGGCATAAAAAATATTGCGTGGCGTCTGTTCACAGGCCATTTCCTTGCCGTGACTCTTTGCAATATGATCAAGAGCCAAGGCAACCACATCTCCGGCCCCAATCGGTTCATTGCCAATTTGCTGCAAAAGCTGCTCCGCTTCCTTGGCATCTTCATCGTTTGCCTGCCCCCAGATATCGCGTTTGCTTCTTGCTAATAACTGAGTGCACAAATCAATCGCGTGCGGTTTGTCCATGTGCTTTTGCAGCTTGTTGGGATCGACCAGCTCCCCGAAGCAATGCAGTTCCTTGAGCCCATTGATTAAGCTGTGTTGGCCCAGCATTCGGCTGAGCATAGTGGTTCCGGATCGAGAAGCACCGGTCACGAAAATCATCTTGTTATCTGCTAACACTGTGTAGAGTCCATCAATGTGAGTTACGGTAGGGTTACACCGCCTATTTATCTGTACCCGCAGCCAAATATTGTTCGAAATAGAACAGGTTTCGAAATTACTCCTATTGGCGAATCATTCTTTCGTCGTGGACATACCAGACTTGGTTTTCTGTGGTTGTATCACATAACTGGATACGGAAGCGGGGGGAATTACGATCTCGACAGTTCCGTCTTTAGAGTGGGTTGCGCTGGTTTTGTCAGTTATGACATTCTCATTCAATTCTAGATTCAGATCATCGGCGTCTTTTCCTTCCTGACCTGCTATATAAAAACGTTCCACTACCACGTCTTTGGAGGCAAATGGCTGGTAACGCACCATCGCTTTTTGTGGTCGCGAGGAGTGGTTCACCACCCACAGACCTAACTGATCAGCCTGTTTATCCCTGAACGCCACGGCACGAACATCGTATCCTGACGGATACCCGCTCACATTGGTGCTGGAGGTGTGCGTTGTCATTACGATAGGCAGATCCATCTCACGTAAAGCCCGAAGCCCATAATAAATCGGTCGCGGCCTAAGATCCTTATAGCGCACGCTATAGTCGAACAACTGCCAGGGACCCGCGTTCAAACCATGCCAGACGGCGCCTTTTATTTGCGGAATCTGAGCAATTGCAATCATGTAATCCGCCGTACTTAATGCACCGCCGAGATTACTTACAAACTGCGAAGTCAGATCTTTGGTCGGTTTATCGCTGCTCATTTGCCGGGCGTGTTCAGTAATCCAAATGTTGGGATCCTGGCCGCGGATCGCCCGATAATCCTGTATGCTCTCCTCAAGTAATTTGAGCCAGAACGCCAGGCTGCGCGATCTGCCATCGGTGCGCTTGCCATTGTAATAGTGATGCAATGAGTAGTCCGTAACCTCCGGCAACCCCTTCATTACCGTTTTCATATACGCGTCCGGCGCGCTCTTGCCTCGGGCTTTATCCTTCTTATATTTCCAGATAAAGTCTCTAAGAAAAGCGATGTACCGGGCATCCTTATCAACTGAGTGTATTGCATCAATGGTTTTGCGTGACCGGGCTACGTATTTATCCGCATCCCACTCGTATTTACTTCTGTCCAGCTCATTGCCCAATTGATAGTAGCGTGGTTGACCCTTCACTTTTTCGGCTAAGTAGCGGGCAAGCTCTTTATTTTTATCCGCAACCTCTTGTTCAGCGGATTCCTGTAATGGCTGTAACGGGTTATTACCGACAAGGTTAAGGACATACAGAAACCGGCCGTCAACCTGATCCAGAAATTGGACGTATTCATCTAAACCAAAAAGGGCTTCCTGGGGAGGAGACTTAAAGATGGTATTTTGCTTGGGTCGACGTGCGGCCAACCCGACGGATTGTTCCCAGGAAAAAGAATTCGCCACCAGCCCACCCGGATACCGGTATATCGCCGACGGGAAGTATTTCAAATGATCAACAATGGCCGGGTAAACCTGATTCTTTTTTTTGTCCCAGAGTTGATTCTGAAACGACATATAATTGATATTAAAGCCGAACAATTCACTGGGTAGTTGTTCACGAACGATGGATTTGGAATCGATCTCTATTTGTATTGATCGGGCGGGCGTTACTTTGATATCACCCTCAGGTTGACCAAAGAGTTGCCCGGATAACATCATCAGAAAGAGCACTGAAATTCTTTTCATTTACTTCACCTTGATCTGATTCAGGTTTTGCCCAACCGGCCACGAGCTAATGATGTAAGCATCTCTTTCTCTTTTTTCAGTAACGGTGGCTTTACTGCCATGCAGGCAATATATACCAGAACGGATACGACCGCAGCCAACAGATACGAACTCGTCACAGTCAAACACCAATAGCCCAGTGCGCCGGACAAAAGAGAATAAAAAGCCACCAACAATGCCAAGCCGTAGTCAAAATGAACAACATAACCATGCTTGCGCAACAAAAGTACAACAACGATATTAGCGGACATCGTGCCCAATATATTGACCACGATCAAAGACCACAAACCTAAATAGGGGAAAAGCGGAATCGCTACCAGCAGCGAACCCGACTGTATTAAGTTTGAGAGCAGAATTTGATTTTTCTCGACCGTCTGTACCAGCAGCTCTAACGTCGTACGTAACCCTTCCGTTAACATCAACGCCAAAAAGCCGGCCAGCAGGTAGGCGGCTGCGCCATATTTGTCTGCGGTCAGCCAGTTCAGAAACGGCTCGCCGACCACCACTAGCAACGTCATCGGTAATGCCAACAGACTGAGGTTCAATCGGTAGACAAGATTGGACAACCCGACCAACTGGCTGAAATCCTGCTTTTCGGAATAATGCGCGATGAACACCGGCCGAATCATGCTCATCATCATGTTGGTGGGCATCAACCGTCCGGCAATATTATTCAAATTATCAGCAAAGCCGAACAGCGCTAACTCAGCACTCCCCATAAAATGAGCGGCCACTAAGCGATTTGGTGCGCTGCCGTACAGGGTTCGGGTTTGGTTAAGCAGTCCACTCCATAAACCGAATTTAATTACCCGCTTCCGGTTTTCTTGCCACCAATTGTGATTTCCCTCAGCTCTTTGAGCATCTGCTGAGCGCTTGAAATACCAGCCCGTCGACATCACCACAAGCGATAAAAGTTCGGAAAACAGCTCAATAAGAACGACGGCCCAAAGATCCAAAACGCCCCATTTCATAACCGCAATGACGCCCACCAGACGAGCGAACCCGCCTATGGCCATGCCGTACTGAGCCTGCTTCTGCCAGAGCAGCGCCTCTAACGACTGCGAAAGCGAAAATGCACTCAGCCGCAGAACACCGACCCCGGCATACCAGGGCAGTACCCATAACCAGGTTTCCAGCCCCAGCTCATCGCCGAACATAAAGGCAAAGGGAAGCCCCAGGAGCAAAACGACGATGACCATAGAAGCTCTGGCCAGCATGCCCCGGGACAAGAGCCAATACATGGTATGGTTATTGCCGCTGGACCTCAGCTCCGGAATATATCTCAACATCGACTGCTGAATACCGACGGATGAAACCATTCCGACAATAGTGATCAACGCCTGCAATGAGATATAAACAGCGTACTCGGTTTTCTCCAGGTATCGCGCCAGCAGAACCGTGACGGCTACAGTAACAAACAGCCGCATGCCTTTGCCTAATAACAGCGGCCTGAGACTACGACGGATGGCTGAAAACCCATAGTTTTTGGTGTAGGAGGTATTCATTGATGAATACCTCCTCTATTGAAAAGCACTAGCAACACCTAATATTCACACCATCACAAGAAACGGACAACACGTCGCCGTTCCCTCTCAGTTACTCTATTGGCAAGCTGCCAAAGTCGCTAGATCTATCGGCGTTGTCAGCAAGGTTTGCGCAGCACCCACCACCACACTGCCCGCCCCCGGCGATGAAGGATCAACAGTTAAACACGTTGTCGAACCGGGCGCTGTTGTAAAATCAAATCCATCGTACCCGGTGGTCTTCATTTTCAGTAAAAAGTTGAGTATGGCCGGATCAGCATCACCGTCAACGGTGTCATTTACTTCGATACTGTTTTCAACCACACCGGTAATCGCCGCGCTTGACATAAATTCGCCGAAATAAATAAGTTGCGAGGCAGAACCACCCGCGGTGGCAGATAAGTGCCAGTTATCCGTTCCGCAATCCTTCCACAAATATATGTTCTGGTCGTTTGCTGAATCGAATGACGGCATACCACAAGGACTGATTTCATTGTCCAGAATAGTCGCCCTACCACTGGGCTTATCCAGGGTAGCATTGTTCGCATTACTCAATACGACGTCAAAGGTTTCTTCACTTTCCGATAAATTATCTTCCAGAATCGGTATCGATATCTGCTGACTGGTCACACCCGGGTTAAACGTAATAGTAGTGGGTGTTGTTACTGCGGTGAAATCTTCATCGGCAGTAGCACTACCTGACTGGGTTACGTAATCCACCGTTACCACCGCTCCACTCGCAGCGGACAGGCTCACTGTGAATTCGGCGCTGGCATCCGCCTCGTTCACTTCAATATCGTTAATCGAGACATCGACCGCGATGTTGGTGCACGTGGCCAGGCTGCCCAAATCGAATGGTGAACTAATCGGTTCTTTCTCGGATCCTGCTAGAATCGGAATGCCAGAAGGCGATTCCAGATTCATGCAACTGCCCGCTTCAGTAACCGGTTTGAACTGGAATCCGTCGTCGCCGTTGTTCCATATTTTTAACACGTATTCAATGACGGTCGGATCCGTGGTGTTATCCAAAGTATCACTGGGTTCCAGACTGTAGCCGGAGAGACCGGTAAAACCATCGTCCGAGGTAAATTGCCCCTCATAAAAGACGCCGGCAGGATCTCCACCTGCTGATGCCCGCACATACCACTCACCCGTATCACAATCCCTCCATACAAACAGGGCTTTTTCAACAGATGGATCGTACACAGGCGCACCGCACGCATTGAGTTCGTCATCGATTATCGTCGCTGTGGCCGATAATGTCGCCAAGGTGGCACTGACCGGATTGTTTAAATTAAGCGTAAACGACTCATCACCCTCGCCCAAGCTGTCTTGCGTGATAACCACATCCACCGTTTTCGAAATTTCACCGGGGTTAAACGTCAGGGTTTGCGCTACACTGATTTCTTCGTAGTCCACCCCTGCGGTGGCTGTTCCCGCCTGGGTGGAAACGTCTACGGTCACAACGTCGGTGCTCGCTTCAGACAACTCAACCGTAAACGTCGCAACGCCCGCTGCCTCGCTCACGGTCACATTGGTTACCGACAATTCAAGGCAGGAACCAAACGTGTTGAGATTAAATGCGCCGAATTTGGCGGTTTTGGATTGTCCGACCAGCACCGGAATGCCTGCTGGTTGAGTCGGGCTGAAACAGGTTATGGCCGTCTCATCCGGAGTAAACACAAAGCCGTCTTCACCGTTGTTATAAATCTTAAGAACATAATCGATGTTGTCCGGGCTGGTTGTGTAATCGAGCGTATCACTGGGCTCAATTCCGTCTTCCAGCACCTGAACAAAGGGCCGAGTCGATCCTACCGACCCGCCATAAATAACACCAGCGGGATCACCCCCTGCAGTGGCTTTAATATGCCAGGAACCGGTATCAAAATCTTTCCACAGAAGAATGGCTTTCTCGGTCGTTTTATCGTAAGTCGGTGCACCACATTCGATACAGGAATCATCGTCTTCGATGGTTATCTGCGCCTGGTCATCGAGAATAAAACCACCGCTGGCGTTGGACAGTGTCAGCAGAAAATGTTCGGTCTGCTCGAACTCCGCATCTTGAACCAAGGTGAAGGTTAGCGTTTTACTCAGCTCACCGGGATTAAACGTCAGGGAGCCGGCCGACGCTTCAGCCGTGTAATCACTACCCAGAAAGGCCGTGTCATCCACAAAGGCATAATCCACTGTGATCGTTGAAGCAGCAGCACGGGAAAGCCCGACGGTGAGCGAAACGGTACCATCATCTTCATTGACGGTAGTGTCTTCAGCCGTGATATTGGCGCAAGATTCAAACGTGTTTAGATTGAAAGGTGTCGATACCGGGATATGCCCGCCCCCTAAGAACACCTGAGCGCCTTCAGGCAATGTAAACATGTCCAGGCACGCGCCAGCACTGCCCGTTAGGGTGAAATCAAACCCATCGATACCGGAATTGGACATTTTCATAAAGAAATCGATTGTGCCCGCCGCCGTGTGGTTAAGCGTATCGTTGCCTTCTAGTCCATAGCCGACCACATTAGTGAAGTCACTATTAGTGATGACCTGTCCCAGATACTCCATACCGTTGCCACCACCGCCCGTGGCCCGAACATACCACTCACCGGTGCCGGAGCAATCCTTCCAGATAAACAATCCTCTATCCTGTGCAGAGTCGAAAGCGAAAGGGAAATTTTCTGGTTGCTCATCCGGCGGAACACCGCACTCGTCACCCGCTTCAGGAGCTGGAAAATCAGTCGCACCGTCAGTGACGGTCACATCGCTGATAGTACCGGTTTGATTACCCATGACACCCTGGGTAATTTTATAGAGATTATTTGCAGACACATCGGTGAAAACATCGATTTCTCCGTTTGGCCAGCGCACCTCGATATTGGCCAGATCATTTTGTCCCAAGCCAATGTGCAGACGGCTATGGTTCTGCGACCAGCGATGGAAATGCCCGCCTTGCTCACGCAACTGGGATACCCCACCGGCGGTAACAATCACTTTGGATCCTATTGCATCCCTATTTGAGATGGTCCCCTGAAGATCAAGCTCAATCCAGCGATTGGTACTGGTATTAAACGAGGTGTTGCGGAACAGCTGGTCCGGACCACCGACCCGAATCGGGTTCATAAGCAAACCGTTCAGTACATAAAGGTCGAGCCAGCCATCAACATCGTAATCCGCGGCAATCACGTTTTCACCGACACCGGCGCCACTGGGTAAGCCCGCCCCGATCGCACCTTCCGCACCGTATCCGCTCACGTCTACAAACGAGCCGTCACCCAGATTCATATAAAATTTGTTGCTGATATTCTCGATTCCGTTGCGACAAACCATATAGATATCAAGATCCATATCGTTATCGAAATCCCCTACCGTTGTCGCAACACAGGAAACTGGGGTGCTAAGGCCAATGCCACTGGTATCCGTGAATCCGCCACCGCCAACGTTCAAAAACAGTTTGGGGGCAATATCGTAATCACCGGTAGTCAGGTTCATGGCGACCGGATCGGTCATGTCCACGCCTTCGATGATGATATAGGCACGGGTGCTTGACGACGCGGGAGAAAGCCAAAGTTTCCAGCTACCGGAGGCCGTGTCGTAGCCCATGTAAAAACCCTGATCAAGGTTTTCATCGTGAAACGATATACCCTGGTCTGCAGCGACAGCAGGATCAAGCGTAAAGGTCTTCGCTGTTGGGCGATAGCCGCCCGAGCCGATAAAGAATTTGGGTAATCCAAGTTGCGTGTCGACCGTCACGGTAATCGGACCAGAAGCCTGGAACTCGAGGCCTCTTTCGCCACTGATTTCTCCGCCTGCAAGCCAGGCTTCGATGATATCAGGCTCACCAACATCACCATCCACCACCTTCAGGGTTTGGTTTGGTCTGAGGTTACCTCTTACCAGCAAGATGTCGGGCATTAGATCGTTATTAAAATCGGCAATCGCGGCGTCGACCACCAATCCGCTGAAAGGCAGGCTTTCTGTAATATCAAAAAAGGGAACGGTATCGGTCTTATAAACTTTTTCTGGAAAGTCGCCGTCGCCGATCGCGAACAGTTCCATACTGTCGTCCTGGTCCAGATCAGAAAGAATGCCATAGTTAGTTCGGAAGCTTTGCAAGCCGACTGACGGAGTGATATCGCTAAAACTGCCCGCCGATTGACGCAAAAATAGGTTGGGTGCGCGATTATTGATAACCACATCGAGCAGGCCATCGTTGTCGTAGTCAAACCAGGTCGCGGTGCGGCCTTCTTTATCATCGGGGAAGCTGCGCGCTGCAGTTTCATCCGTGGTGACACCGGCACCGTCATTAACAAACAGCGCGGCCGGGAAATTCACCCCGGTCAGTACCAGCAGATCCTGAGTACCGTTGTTGTCGAAATCGCCCCAAGCGCCGCCATGCGTATCGGTAAAAGGAAAATCGAGCCAGGTGCGGGATTTATCGAACTGGATAACGATGTCAGTAAAGGTACCATCGCCGTTGTTACGCCAGATACTGGGGCGAGCCCGATGGTTACTTGAATAAATATCCGGATAGCCGTCCCCGTTGAAATCTCCCCAGGAGGCACCCCAGCTTTCACCAACGTAGTTCAAACCAGACACCGAGGGGCTGATTTCGGTAAATTCCACAGCCCGAACTGCGGTTGTCCATGAAAAGATTAGTGCAACGCACGCTACTACTGAGAATATCCTTGGCATACTAAGTTCACCATCACTCGTGAGTTTCTTCGCTACATTCCAGCCCGATAACGTATCGACCCGGTAAAAATAAGTTTGGACTTTCATGAAAACAACACCGGTCTGGATTACCTCTTTCCGCCTGTGAGCACACACCACAACGGCTACCGTTCAGTAGACGCGAAGTGCTGTGAGCAGCAATGCTGGCACTTAGAAACAGATCTCACCCAATGCGAAGAACCGCAGATCAATGTTTTAGAGGTGCCTGTCACCCAATAAAAGATTACCACTCTCCAGGCACCGGATGAGCAAATGAGAAGTAATCTAAATCACAATCAAAGGTTGTTCCGGGGAATCAACCCTAAGGCCGATAGATTATCGTAAAGATGGGTCAAAAAAAATAGCTGGCGGAGTTTTATAACAAACATTAAACAAAAGATACACGAACCTGCGCAGGTACGGCCGGCTACACTTTAAATTGGCCACTTACCTAATCAAGTTCCCTTTTTTATTAACCGGATGCTCTGGTATATCAGCGGAGAACCGGACCCGAAACGAAAAACGGGCGACTAAAAATAGCCGCCCGCTTGTTTGCTCTGGGTACCGTTATTCGAAAACGATGTTCCATACTTTGCCAGCAGTGAGGAGACCTGTTGAGTCCAGCTGACTGGCGAACTGGCCTTTGCTTTTGATCACATTATCGTTGATCGTCAGGTTGGAAAAGACAAACTTCTTGATGATACCGCCCGCGTTTCCATACAGCGTACTCTGTTTGTAAGGAATTCCGCTAAGAGCAATATTATTAAAGTTTAGATTGTAAATAAGCTTGCTTGCTTCGGTGTCCGGGTCGCCCCAAACACTGGCCTTTCCGCTTGGGAAGACATGGGTTGTTACCATGCGCAGGCTCATCAGGCGCAGCAGATGCTTTTCTTCAATGCGAATGTCGTCAAACGTAGTGTTCTGAAAGGCAGCACCGCTCCGAAATCCCATGGCACTGAAGATGGCGCTGGTTCCCTGCATGTCCGGGCGATCCGGCTCCCAGGCCGGGGTATCACTGAACACGTCACTGTGGATAATATCAATATCACTGATGTGGTTATTTTGCGCCACGCCACTCAGGTTCCAGGCAAATTTGAACACCGCCCCGCTGGTCTGCTGCCAGATCACATTGCGGCTGATGGTTTGGTTGCTGTAATACAACTTAATATTGTCATCCATCACCTTTATAAAGTTGTCTTCTATGCGCGAATTATTCCCGGTCACGATTCCGTCGTTGCGGTGGTTCCAGCTAAAGAGTTTTACATTCAGAATGTCAGCGCTGCTGTAACTAACGATACAGCTACGTAAAGGACTGGTAATGGTGATCCCTTCTATTAATAGTCCTGACCCTTTGGAGCCCTTTGAAAAGTCGATTGCATGGTTCCCCCAAGCTGCATGTTCCGCGGCCGTTTCAGTTAAGCTGTGACCAGACAGGATTCCGCGCCCGCGAATCACGATATTCTTGGGGTTCTTTTCAGCAGAGATCATAGTACCAATAACATACGCACCCCCTGCCAGATACACCTCGGTGCCGTTCGGTATTTTGTATTCCTTGCCGATGTTATGTATGCCCGGTCCGAAATAAACCACACCCGGATCTGACGCCTTGGGCGGATCAACTTCCAACGGGTTGGCGAAAATGAAAAGCGGGTGCTTGATGATATGCTTTGTAAGCGTTCCGCTGTCGACGAAATTTCGGGTTATCTCATTGTCTTCATCTATTTCTACTGAAATCTGAGCCGGTTTTGGCAGCTTGAAGTTACATTTGTTCGCGACCACCTTTGTTTCGATTCCCAGAGAGAGTGGGCGAACGACACAAGTCTCGATGTTCTTGCCGTCAAGCCGCTGGGCTTGGATAAACACACTGCCCTCAAGCGAGAAACTGGTCCAATGGTTAGCTGTTTGCATGTAATCCAACGTTCCGGACCAGCCTGGATCGGCGGAGTTCATTTCTTCATAAACGAGGGGCTTGCTGGTCGAGCCATTCTGGGTAAGGTAAACCGCGAAACGGGAAGACATGAACGCGTCCTTAACATCACGAGCGACCGGATAGGTGACCAGACTGTCGCTATTGGCCTTAAGGATAGTGGTGTTATGGACCCCGGAAGTTGTGGAAAGATTGTCATTATCAATGGCAACGGCGTATAAATCGTAATTGCCTTTGGTGCCTGCCCAGTTAAAAGTGTAAGGGGCTGATTTGTCGCTACCTAACAGGATTCCGTTACTGTAAAAGTCAACTCTGGCGATGCTTCCATCTCGATCAGAGGCGGATGCTTTAATGGCGATATTCGAACCTTCCTTAAAGCTGGAGCCATAAGCGGGGGCTGTTAACGTCACTGCAGGAGCCGACCGGAGTGCCGCCGCGGTCGCAGGTGTAACGGTAACGCTGTGTGCATCAGACAGCTCGGTAAGGTTGTCACTGTCGACTGCAACGGCGTAGATTTCATGAATGCCGGTGGAACCGGTCCAGCTCAGGGTATAGGGGGCTGACTTATCACTCCCTAACAACACTCCGTTGCTATAAAAGTCGACTCTGCGAATGCTACCGTCACTATCTGTAGCAGCAGCTTCAATGGTCACATCCGCGCCATTAACAAAGCGGGTGCCGTTTGCCGGGGATGTCAGCGCAACAGTGGGTGCAATCGGCTCCAGCACCGGGGCAAGCGCGTTCGGGGTTACGTTGCTAGCGGTCACATTGGCTTGAACGGCACTACTTTCACTGATGTCCGCATCAGCCGCGGCCTCGCTGCCGCCTCCGTTACATGCGGATAACAAGCCAACGCATATGGCCAACATAAATTTGACTGCAAATAAACAGTACTTCGATTCATAATACTTCATAAATCACTATCTCTGAGTGTATTGATTAACTGGTGTCTATAGATACTTACGGCTAGACTGGCAGGCCGCCTTTGGGTAGTATTAATTTTGAGCTTAGTGGTCGGCCCAACCGCTCGCTGACAGCGAATTCCTTATCTGTGATCCGCGTCCCTAGTCGGATGTGATAAGGTGGCCAAGCTCAAAAATTAACCAGATTTGGATAAACGAATTAGGCCGCTGCAACGCTGTTGCAGGGGTGGTGGACAGCGAAATACTGTGAATTCAGATCAAAAGATCTTAGGTAAAGCCGGCTTTACCTAAGGGAATACGCTAAGGGGAATCGAGGCAAATTGGGTAGAAACAGGCATGACTATAGGACAATTAAACGTTGTGATTAGGACTTTGACGCCTCTCCGCGTTGCCTAATAGAAACAGCCAGGATAAGCCCAGATTTCGCCTAAGCTACGATTGTGAACAGAGACACTTTAATCTCCGCAAGTGGGATTTAAACTGCCGCATCGCCTTCAAGAGCCTCCCGACCTGATTGCAATACTCACCTTCACCATTCAGTGCGATGTTTCTTCGATGGCAGGCGTCTTTACTCATGTCGTCGAGGCTGGTGAACGAAAAGCGGCGGTTGTTTCATTTGTAACTTAGAAACCATTTACTTTTTTATTCCAGAACTTCAATCTACTGTATGTCGCAGGTAAAGTACCTGCTAAGTACATGAGGCCCAAACACCGAAATGACTCACTCACCATCACGCATCAAAATCTTGCTTGTTCCGTTTTTCATGTTTTTCGTGACCCTACTCACCTCATTCCAGGCATCAGCCGTGGATGCAAGATCGTTAAGTGTCGGTGACGTCGTCAAGATTTCAGTGTACGGGCAATCAGACTTGACCACCGTGACCCGCATATCCGAAAACAACAGCATCAATTTCCCTCTGATCGGTGAAGTCGTGATTGGTGGCTTGTCAGTCGGCACAGCGGAAGATCTGATTGAACACCAGCTTTCCAGCAAAGGATTCGTGAAGAACCCTCAAGTCAATTTGTTTGTAGAACAACTATTTCAAACGTTAAACAATACTGTCACCATTCTGGGACATGTAGAAAAGCCCGGAAACTACGTATTACAGGGTGCCTCTGTTGAAGGCGTGCGCACGCTGGTCCATTTGATCGCTGCTGCCGGGGGATTAAGGCCGGAAGCCTCCAATAAAGGTATCCTGACCCGGGTGGACGGTAAAAACCGCGAAAGATTCAACTTCGATCTCTACGAAATGGTCAACAAGGGCACCCTGGAATCAGCGGAATATAAACTCCAGGGAGGGGATGTCGTCTATATTCCCGAAATGGATGTATTCTATATTTATGGACAAGTGCAACAGCCAGGCCGTTACCGGCTCGAACAAGGCATGCGAGTTATGCAGGCATTGCCCGTCGCCGGCGGCATAACGGATCACGGTAGCGAAAAAGGCATTCAAATACAGAGAAATGTGAATGGAAAAATCAAGACTCTGGATGTGAATCCGACCGATGAAGTTCTTAAAGATGATGTTGTTTACGTAAAAGAAAGCTTCTTTTAATCAGGCATATGTAGGTTTCTCGAGTTATAGGGTTCTAGCTGTAATGAACATCAATATTTTGTGGACTGTTTTTAAAGCACGTTTCGTGCTGATTTTATTTACCTTGGTTCTGACGGTTTCGGTCACGGTGGTGTTGACGAAATTACAACCCAATCGCTTCGATGCCAATACCTCATTGATATTGAATTTCGATGGTTCAACGCCGTTTGAACAAAGCACGATGCCGGCTCAATTTGTTTCCAGCTACATTGCAACCCAACTCGACATTATCTCCAGCCAGAGTGTCGCCCTAAAAGTCGTTGACAAATTAAAGCCCGTAGAAGACCAAATTATCAAATTGATGACCTTGGATGTGGATAAATCACCCTGGCAGCCGGGTGATACGGTGACTGTCGTAGACGATCTGAAGCCCGCAGAAAGTCAGATTCTGCAGTTGAATACCCCGGGTGACGACAATACCAGTGGCTCGACCCGGCACCTTCTGGCAAATAAATTGATTGAAGGGCTGAATGTACAACCATCCAGGGATAGCCGAGTCGTGAATATCAACTTCAGTTTCAAAGACCCTGTGCTCGCCGCAAGGATAGCGAACGCCTTTGTGGATGCGTACATTGAGACTAATCTTGAGTTGAGTATTGAGCCCGCAGCACGCAGCGCACACTGGTTCGACGACCAGACCAAAGTGTTTCGTCAACGGCGCGAAGAAGCCCAGAAAAGATTAACCGATTATCAGCAGGATAAAGGGATAATCATGATCGACGAGCGACTGGATACAGAAGCGAACAGGCTCAACGAGCTGTCGAAGAATTATCTGGAGGCGCAGGCTACAGTCTATGACGTTAAATCCCGTCAGTTAGGTGAAAATCACCCGGAATACATCGGTGCCATCAAACGGGAACAATCACTGCATGACTCACTAGAAGAACAAAAACTCAAATTCCTACAGATAAAGCAGCAACGAGACCAACTTGACGTGCTTGCCAGAGAAGTGGAAACGGAACGCCAAGCCTATGAGGAAATGCAAAAGAGATATTACGTAACCAAACTGGAAAGCCAGTTCAATCAGACTAATATTGCGATTTTGAATCGTGCGATTACGCCGACCAAGCCATCGAGTCCGAATCTGCTACTGAATGTAATAAGTGCAATCGTCCTGGGCAGCGTCATTAGTTTTGTACTTGCCTTTCTGGCTGAGCTTTTCGATCGCAGAATCCGCACTGAAGATGATTTAGACGGGCTTTTAGGCACCAAAGTGTTGGCACAAATCTAGTGCCAGCATCGGTGTGAACGTTGTTGATAGGGTAGTATAGCAGCATGGAATTTTCCAAATTCGAACGAAAACTGACGGTTAATGATAGTCAAACCCTACAAGCAAGGCGGGAAGATACTCTGGACATCAAAGCTCTCGGTCTGACTCTGGTAGAACAAGGCAAAATTAAGCCTTCCAGCATCAGTGAAATTCTTACCTATTCTCAATTACACGATCTACGCTTTGGTGAAGCTGCGCTCCAACTCGGCTTGGTGACCCAGGACGAGCTGGATGAGTCGCTCGCCGCGCAATTCAATTACCCTTATATAAATAAAAATTCCGCTGAGATTTCTGATGAGCTGGTGGCGGCACATTCCCCCTTTTCCAAAAAGGGAGAAGCACTAAGGGCTTTGCGCTCCCAACTGATCCTGAGATGGTTTTCTGAAGGCAGAAAAACGCTGGCGATCGTGAGCCCCCACGCCGGTTGTGGCAGCAGCTATCTCGCGGCAAACCTGGCTGTGATCTGGTCTCAAATGGGAGAGCGCACACTGCTGGTTGATGCCGATCTGCAGCACGGGCGTCAACACGAATTATTCAACGTTAAAAACAAAATCGGTCTCTCCAGCGTTCTGGCTGGCCGAGGCTCTGTCGAATCCGTCATCAAACCTGTGCCGCTATTCCGCGGGTTATCACTGCTTCCTGCGGGAGCACCTCCACCCAATCCGGGCGAACTACTGGAAAGAAGAGTACTCGCCGACATCGTAGAGCAGGTTCAGGAGGATTACAGCGTTGTCCTGTTCGATACCTCGCCCATGAACAATATCAGTGGCTGGGAATTTGTGGCGGCGCAATGTTCTGATGCGCTACTTGTGATGCGTAAAAACAAAACACCGCTTTCCGCTGCTACCAAGATGATCAAAAAGCTTCAATCATTAAATGCAGAGGTGGTTGGATCCGTTCTTGCGGATTTCTGAGCGGATCCACGTTTTCTTATTCTATTGATAACCAAGTTGATGGTTTAGCTGACCGGCAACCGCGTCAAAGCGGGCGATGTGGTCAGCAGTCAAACGTGAACGCCACTGGTCATCGGTAGGGCGAATCCCTTCTTCAGCAAGCTTAAAGCGAGTTGGATTACCCCCAGCGGAGTGATACACACTGTCGTTACTGAACTGCAACATATTCGGATCGTATTCGATATTCAGCCATTCGCAGAGCTGGCTGGTCCACTTTTCTGGCTCACTGGTGAACGCTTCATACTGCATGGAAAAACGATGGGCCGGGTCAACCCATTTGCCCAACAATTGAGTGGTTAACTGGTGATAGTGATGCCAACGCTCCGCGGCGCGCTCAAAGGGCATATGGCCCATCCTCGACGCGCTAACCCCTCTTCCATCCCGGGTCAGGTGCAATATACGAACCTCATCGGGGAAAGCTCGATACAAATGAACCGCTTTACGGGGGAGTTTTGACGCGTCAACAACCAAATCACTATTCCACTCTTCAGCCGCAGCGGTGTATAGCTTCATCGTATTATTAACGCCATCCTTAATAGAAGGCGGCGTGACCCAGGAACCACCCAGAAATGGGGGCAGCGCCAATCCTACGCTATCGGCGGCAACTCTCCAGCGCGCAATAGCAACACGAGCTTTAGTTTGACGTTGGTGGTCTATTTTTCCACTACCGTCTTTCCACTTCATAGCATCGTCAAGATGCAAACCGTAAGGCTTGGCTCTCATATCAACACCGGACGCCGCGGCAAGCCGGGTGAAAACCTTCGCCCACTCACCGCATTGATTCAGTTGCTGTCCACAGGTGCACATCTCATCCAGAGAGAGTAATTTCGGTATAAAGCAGACCTCACCCAGGTTCACAGTTTTAGCATGCTGCCCAAGCACGAGGCTGACTAATGTGGAGCCTCCACGGGGGGAAGACATGATGTATAAGGCTTTAACCGTCATTATATAAATCCTGTGAAATTGGCGCTGGGCACTCAGTTCGACATTCGATCAGATATTTCGACGGCTAGAATACCCAAACGGGCAAGCAATTTCCATGGCTTGGATGTTAACGAAAAACGGCCCAATTAAGGGCCGTTTTTTGTTTCTTTTGGAACTATATCAGTTGCATTGCTTCAGGGTATTCAGATTAATGGGCGATGATACTTCCACTTTATCAGGCCCGATGTATGCGCGGCCGGAGGAAGCATTCAACCTAAAGCAAGTGTTGGAACCGCCAGGTAATGCCATGTCGATTCCGTCAGTGCCTTTATTCCAAACCTTCAGTTTGAAATCGACCTTCGAGGAAGCCATATCCAAAACATCGTGCTTTTCGAAGTCAACCGGATCAATGAAGTTGAAGCCTCCGCTGGAAGATACGGTACCCGTGAAGCTGTTTCCGCTGCTATCCCCGCCTGCCGACGCAACAAAGTGCCAGGTGCCTGCGTTACAATCTTTCCAGAGGAAGAGCCCCTGATCAGAACCAGAGTTGATTGCGGGAGAACCACAAGCGTCGGTGTCTAAAGAAGTGGCTGGAGACGTGCTGGCTGTTGAACCACCCTTCTTCGGTCGAATCAGAATTCCGGCATCCCAGGCATTTAATGACAGGTTTTTCAGGCTTTTCCCATTATTGGTACCAGGGTCCTGTGTGCCTTTTATACGCTGGAAGGTGCCGCCCAGATCGACCGTCGTTGAGGAATTCGACCCATTGACGACCACAATACCGTTTTCGAAATCACGTCTAAAGACGTTCGCATTGCCCTTAAAGAGGTAAACGGTATCCAACCACACATTGGTATTTTCATCCCCCACTGTAAAGGATATCCGGCTAGAGCCATTCGCTGGCGCCTGAAAGGACATAACGTAACGCCGCCAGGTGTTTCCTACCAGGAAACGCTCGCCGTAGCCGCCGACATTGGCCTTAATTTCACGGGGCGCATTAGAGGTAGCGGAAAATACCAGGGTATACCAGGTGTTTTTCGTTAGATTGGCAGCAGGCCCTTTAACCTTGGCGCCATAAAGTTCTTTTTGATAGCTGGTGTGTTTTCCCACCATAAGAGAAGCTGATCCATCTCTTGCATTCGCCGTGTTTCGGCTCAGTTTCACATTGACGCCGGACCAACCGTTAATATTGCTATCGAACGTGCCAGGTTTTATTAATGAAGCCGAGGGCGAAAATGCGGCGTTATTATAGATTCGTTTATAACTCCCCAGGGGTTTGCCTAACCAACCTGTGTTTTTGCGAATAGACGCCTGGTTGGACGTTACAGCTTTGCCGTAGCTCGCGGAGCTTTTATCGGTGATGACAGAAAACTCATCGTACCAAACGTCCGGGTGAGTGGGAGAGTTCTGGCTACCAAAATAACCGTCTTCCAACAGCCCCATTCCCAGAGCGAAGCGGAACGGCTTGTTCGTGGAGGCGCTAGTAGAATCACGATAAGTAGCGGTGGGCGTCTTCGTCAGTACATGACTGGCAGCGGGCCCACGATTGATATGGTGCATGTAGTAACGATAGTTGGCGAACTCGGAGCTTAGAGTTTTGTACTGGGGAACGACGCTGTGGTAGCCGTTGGATTGCGGCCACCCTTCCATTTGCGTTCCGTTCGTCGCACTGAAAGAGCGCGCTAACTGATGGCCGGTGATGATGTATTTGTTAGGGAATGCATTGCGCATGCCCTTATAGAAATTCTCCAGCCCGATTCCCCACCAATTTGTACCACTTGAATCTCTGCCATCGTCCGTTCGTAGATCGTTATTGACGTCGGCTTTCTTATTATCAAACAGAGTGTAAAAGTCGGAATCGAACAGAAAACCCGAGACCTTAGCAGACGTCTTGTTTCCTGTAGCGTCTTTCGAGTAGTTGTTTTTGACAAACGCGAGCGCGGCCTGGGCGTAGGTTCTGCCATTACTGTCTTTCGGAGATTTGGTGCTGATATTGTAAGACCAGTTGAGTTTACTGCCACTCTGTCCGGTTACGTGCTGGGCAACAATACTACCCGCTCCGTGTTTTACTTTTGAAGATTTGAAACCACGCTGCACAGTCAGCGTATTATTGGAAGTGTTACGCCCGGTAATCTTGGCGTGCTCCGCGTTCCTAAACGAACCGGCGGGCGCATTATAGATCACAATATACTCACCTACTTGGAAACGCTTGGCGTCGGCAACCGGAATCGAGGTCGCTGAATTAGTTATCGCCTTGCGTAGGGTGGTACCCGCCTGATAAAGCCAGTGACCTGCATAAACATTACACCCTGCGGTGGCTGACGCTGTGTTCTCAAAGGCAAGGCTATGACTGTGTGAGCAATAAGAATGATTGTATCCCAGGAACTCCGTGGGCATCATGGCACGAAAATAAAGCAGACTGGGGTTCATGCGCTGCACGGCTGCTATCTTGTTAAGCACGCCGCCACCGGTGGCAATAACCTGGTATTTAGCAAACTTTTCGAGGTTACCGGCCATTGACTGGGTTTCAGCCATAATCACCCGGGGAAATTTGTGTCCCTCAATACTGGGGAAGTTTGCAGTGGATGAAGGCCGCCTGGTATCGGCGTCGTTCATATAGGCAGGAGCTGCCTGTGAATTCTGTATGTTTAATACGAGAGTCGAAAACACCATGCAGATGCCGACTGCTAAGCGTATAGACATAAGATGTACCTCTAAATATAGCGATTAATTTTCTTTCAGGTGGACTCGATACGTTGCCTCTGATCATTCGGGCATCGTGAACTTCAATATCCGAAGCGTCCCCCAGCGAAGCTAAATTTCAAAGCTGCCCGCCTAGGCGTTGTTCTTAAAAATTCAACTACTCAAATTACTGCTCTTGAAAGTTTTGACAGACTACACCGTGTAGAAAATGCAAACCGTGAATGAGCGCAGATATTCAGTAAAACCCAAACCTGAAAACCCAAATCACTCACCATAATCGTCCATCAAAAGGAAAAAGCCATTGATGGCGGTGACGAAATCTCCCACAGCAAATCCGTTTTTCATCCATATTCCCGAAACATTCAATATCGAGAATAGCGAAGTCAGAAAATACCCGAGTATCGTTAAGGCCGAAGTGCATGACACACTCTTGGTGTCACCCTTCCATTGAAATCACAACTGACGTCGCACTCGGGCAAATTCAAAAATACCCGAAGCTATCACTGAAAATAATAGATGTCGGGGAAACGATGAATCAATAGATGCCCCCTTTAAAAACGACTTTAGTATCGACGTTGTGAACCAGGTCTCATGTAAGATGAAGCTCTTAAAAAATAGTGGTTGAAAATTGTACTAAACTTGCGTACCCAATTTGACATGGACAGGGCACTCAAGTTGCAAAAGTGGTATAGAACGGCCAGAAAGCCGACCCATTACCAGACTTTGCCCCGCGACAAAGTACAAATAGTAAGCTAAATCTGGCCGTGGAGTTATTTCATTCCAGGCTCGTTCTATTCCACCGTAACACTCTTAGCCAGATTGCGCGGCTGATCCACATCGGTGCCTTTGATAATCGCCACATGGTAGCTGAGCAGCTGCAAGGGAATGGTGTACACAATTGGCGCTAACTCCGCTGCAACTTTGGGTACATCCAGCACATGCACATCATCCTGCTTGATCAAAGCTGCATCGGTATCCTGAAACACAAACAACTCCCCGCCTCTGGCGCGAACTTCCTGCAAATTCGATTTCAGTTTTTCCAGCAGCGCGTCGGATGGGGCAACCGTTACCACCGGCATTTGGTTGTCCACCAATGCCAGGGGGCCGTGCTTTAGCTCCCCCGCCGGATAAGCTTCGGCGTGTATATAGGAAATTTCCTTCAACTTTAAAGCTCCTTCCAGCGCGATCGGGTACTGTAAGCCGCGCCCAAGAAACAAGGCATGATTTTTCTCGGCAAATCGTTCCGCCATCGCCTCTATGGGCTGATTGAGCTTAAGCGTTGATTGAATGACATCGGGTAGCTGCTGTAACCCCTGCAGTAAACGTTTCTCCTCAGTCGCGTCAATGCCATGAAATTTACCGATTGCCAATGTCATCAAATACAACCCCACCAACTGCGTGGTAAACGCTTTCGTTGATGCCACGCCGATTTCAGGCCCCGCCTTGGTCAAAAATGACATAGCCGACTCACGCACCAATGAGCTGCTTGAAACATTGCAAATGGCTAGGCTGGATAGATAGCCTTGCGCCGCACGCAACGCAGCCAGGGTGTCCGCGGTTTCCCCGGACTGCGAAATGGTGACAAACAATGTGCCCGGTTGAACCACCGTTTTCCGATAGCGGAATTCGCTGGCTACTTCAATATTGCAGGGAATACCGGCTAATCCTTCCAGCCAGTACTTAGCAACCAACCCTGCGTGATACGAAGTTCCGCAGGCAATGATTTGAACCACTTTAACCCGTTCAAATATCGCTTGCGCATCCGCGCCGAAAATCGAAGGATCAATGCCACTCAAATTACTGCGTCCTTCCAATGTGGCACGAATGGCGTTGGGTTGCTCAAATATTTCCTTAAGCATGAAGTGACGGTACTCGCCTTTATCTGTCGTACCATCGCTACCAGTAAACGTCTTTATAGGATGCTCAACCCGTTGACCATCGCTATTCAGAATCCCGATTGATTCCCGGTGTACTTCAGCAATATCCCCTTCTTCCAAAAATATAAAACGAGTAGTCACCGGCAGTAATGCAAGCTGGTCCGACGCAATAAAGTTTTCACCCAGACCAACCCCAATGACGAGTGGACTGCCCTGACGCGCTGCTACTATACAGTCCGGGTCGTCTTTACTGACCACACCCAATGCATAAGCGCCTTCCAGTTCTTGGGTAGCCGTGTTTACTGCCGCCAACAAACCACCCCCGCTTTTCAGGTGATAGTGAACCAAATGGGCAACGACTTCGGTGTCCGTTTGAGAGAGGAATTGATACCCCTGTTTCTGCAATTTAGCGCGCAGATGCTCATGGTTTTCAATGATGCCGTTATGCACCACCGCAATTTTCCCTGAGGACATATGAGGGTGAGCATTTATTTCGGAGGGCATACCATGGGTCGCCCATCGGGTGTGCGCTATACCGATGGTGCCACTCCCCGGCAATGCACCGACTGCATCAACCAGCTCATTGACCTTCCCGACACGACGGACCTGTTCAATGTCAGCGCCTGAACTGAAACGCGCAATACCCGCAGAATCGTAGCCCCGGTATTCAAGGCGCTTTAAGCCTTCTATTAATATCGGTGTCACATCGCGAGTTGATACCGCTCCCACTATTCCACACATATCTTTGCCTTCACCTTATTGTGAATTCTTCTCTGGCCGTTTCCAGGATTCAATCGTTAGCTGCTTGGCCCGGGTAAGGGTCAACGCATTTTCCTTCGCGCTCTTGGTAATCGTCGAACCGGCACCGATGGTTGCACCGGCGCCTATATCAACCGGTGCAACCAATGCTGAGTTTGAACCGATAAACGCACCTTCGCCAATAATCGTTTTATGTTTATTGACCCCGTCATAATTACAGGTAATAGTGCCTGCACCTATATTCACATCGCGGCCGATTTCACTGTCACCCAAATAGGTCAGATGACTCGCTTTCGCACCTTCTTCCATTATTGTGTTCTTGGTTTCCACAAAATTGCCGATACGGGCGCCGCGTTTCATTTCGGTGCCGGGTCTGAGGCGGGCAAACGGACCCACATCACAGCCCTCACCCACCTGCGCGTTTTCAAGCACACAATTGGCTTTGATAATACTGCCAGCGCCGATGACACTGTCAATAATCACACAATTCGGACCGATTTGAACGCCTGTGCCCAATTCCACTTGCCCTTCAAATACGACATTCACATCAATAAAACAATCCTGTGAAATGTTCACTTGCCCGCGGATATCTATTCGTGCCGGGTCGGCCAAGGTGGCACCGGCTATCATCAATTCTTCTGCTAATTTCCGTTGATATAGCCGTTCAAGACGCGCCAGCTGACGTTTATCATTCACGCCCTCGACTTCAATCGGGTCTTTTACACGGCAGCCGATGACTGGCACATCATGCTGGTTTGCAATTTTGACCAGATCCGTCAAATAATATTCACCCTGAGCATTATTACTGTCGATCGACGGTAACCACTGTTGAAGATCTTTCGAATCGGCCAGCATAATGCCGGTGTTGACTTCTACTATTTTGCGAATTTCATTGCCGGCGTCTTTCTCTTCTACAATCTCCCGCACCACTCCAGCGTGGTCCCGAACGATACGCCCGTAACCGGTGGGATCCGGTAATTTGACAGTTAGCACTCCGGTGTCTCCCGGCGATACCTCATTCAAAAAGCGGGTCAGGGTGTTTTCACTAATGAGCGGGACATCACCGTAGAGGATCAGAGTCCGGCTACCTTCGTTCAAATGCGGCAGTGCCTGCAACACCGCATGCCCGGTTCCTAACTGCTCAGACTGTTCAACCCATTCCACTTCAGCGGCCGAAAAACCTGTGCCAATATCGGATTTGACCTGCTCGCCCCCGTGTCCGTATACAACGATCACCTTCGCCGCATTCAAAGACAAGCTGGTCTTCAGCACATGCGCCAGTAAGGATTGTTTTGCCAGTGGCTGCAGTACTTTAGGTAGTTTCGATTTCATTCGGGTGCCTTTACCGGCAGCCAGGATGACAACATTCAGATCCATAATATGATGTCCTGTTTTCACAATAAAAAAGGGTAGCCTAAGCTACCCTTCTTAATATGCTTTGTTGATCGCTTCACGACAAGCAGTGATTTATTTACCCATTTTTTTCTTCAGCGCCTGAATCGTACGCAATTGGGCAGCTGCTTCCGCCAGCATTGCAGCGGCTGCAGAGTAGTTGATTTCAGAGGACTGGTTAGCCAGAGCACGACGCGCTTCATCAATTGCGTGTTGCGCTGCAGCTTCATCTACGTCACCGGCACGCTCAGCGGTGTCAGCCAGAATCGTTACCAATTTGGGCTGAACTTCGAGCATTCCACCTGAAACGTAATAAACTTCTTCATCACCATTTTGCTTGATGACCCGAACCGGACCGGGGTTCAGTTGAGTCAGCAAGGGAGCGTGACCGGGAGCAATACCCAGGTCACCCAATTTGCCGTGAGCAACAACCAGCTCGACTAAGCCGGAGAAGATAGACTTCTCAGCGCTTACGATATCACAGTGCACGGTTATCGCCATGGTTTAGAACTCCCTCAGGAACAGTTAGGATTTTGCACCTTTCTCGATGGCTTCTTCGATTGAACCAACCATATAGAACGCTTGTTCCGGCAGGTGATCCAGCTCGCCATCCAAAATCATTTTGAAGCCACGAATCGTGTCTTTCAAAGAAACGTACTTACCGGGAGAACCTGTGAACACTTCCGCTACGTGGAACGGTTGTGACAGGAATCGCTCGATTTTACGTGCGCGTGATACCACCAGCTTATCTTCTTCGGATAATTCGTCCATACCCAGAATAGCGATGATGTCTTTCAGCTCTTTGTAGCTTTGCAGGTTGGTCTGAACACCGCGAGCCACTTCATAGTGCTCCTGTCCAATAACCAGAGGATCCAATTGGCGTGAAGTGGAATCCAGAGGATCAACCGCAGGATAGATACCTTTCGCGGCAATATCACGACTCAATACAACGGTGGAGTCCAAATGCGAGAACGTGGTTGCCGGAGAGGGGTCAGTCAAGTCATCCGCAGGTACATATACGGCCTGGATGGAAGTGATAGAACCGGTCTTGGTAGAGGTGATACGTTCCTGAAGAACACCCATTTCCTCTGCCAGAGTCGGCTGATAACCTACCGCGGAAGGCATACGGCCCAGCAGTGCTGATACCTCGGTACCCGCCAGTGTGTATCGATAGATGTTATCAACGAAAAGCAGTACGTCACGACCATCATCACGGAATTTTTCCGCCATGGTCAAGCCGGTCAGTGCCACTCGCAGACGGTTACCCGGTGGCTCGTTCATCTGACCATAAACCATGGCCACTTTTGATTTATCAAATTGCTCAACGTTAACAACGCCGGCTTCCTGCATTTCGTGATAGAAGTCGTTACCTTCACGAGTCCGCTCACCCACACCGGCAAACACGGACAGACCGGAGTGCTCGGTTGCGATGTTGTTAATCAACTCCATCATGTTAACGGTTTTACCCACACCCGCACCACCGAACAGACCCACTTTACCACCCTTAGCAAAAGGACAGATCAGGTCGATTACCTTGATGCCGGTTTCCAGCAAATCGGTAGAAGAAGATTGCTCTGCATAGGTCGGTGGCTTACGGTGAATGGAAGAACGTTGTTGCTCTCCAATCGGTCCGCATTCATCGATCGGGTTACCCAGAACGTCCATGATACGGCCCAATGTTTCTATACCGACCGGTACGTTGATGGGAGCGCCGGTACCGGTTACGTTCAACCCGCGCTTCAAACCTTCTACAGACCCCATGGCGATAGTACGCACGACACCGTCACCCAACTGTTGCTGTACTTCCAGCACTGTAGGAGCGTTCTCCACATTCAGTGCGTCGTACACATTAGGTACGGAATCACGTGGAAATTCCACGTCGATAACCGCGCCGATGATTTGTACGATACGTCCGCTACTCATGTTTGTATCCTCTTAAATCGAAATTTGTTAAAAACCTGAATCTTTATACGGCCGCCGCGCCGCCCACGATTTCTGAAATCTCTTGGGTAATCGCTGCCTGACGCGCTTTGTTGTATACCAATTGCAAGTCGTTGATCATGTTACCTGCGTTATCGGTGGCTGATTTCATCGCAACCATTCGCGCAGCCTGCTCACAGGCATTGTTTTCAACGACGCCCTGGTATACCTGGGACTCGATGAAACGGATCAAAAGATTATCGAGAATCTCTTTTGCATCCGGTTCATAGATATAATCCCAATGGTGTTTGTATTCCTCTCCTTCGTCGGCTTCCAAAGGAAGCAACTGCAGAGGCTTCGGCGTTTGCGTCATCGTGTTAACGAATTCGTTGTACATCAGGTACAACTGGTCAATACCGCCATTTTCAAAGGAATCGAGCATCACCTTGACCGATCCGATCAAATCCTCAATGGTTGGCTGATCGCCTAAACCGGTCCGGGTAGCCACTACATTGCCCCCAACAGAGCGGAAGAAGCTAACCGCTTTGCCACCGATCAACGCCATATCCACTTCGCAACCTTTTGCAGTCCACTCTTTGGAAAGCGCAATGGTTTTCTTGAACAGGTTAATGTTCAGACCACCACATAAGCCTCGGTCTGAGGACACTACAATCACACCAACACGCTTCACTTTACGTTCAACCATGAAGATGTGTTTATATTCCGGATTGGAGCTGGCCAAGTGACGAACGACCTGACGAATCTTTTCCGCATAGGGTTTAGAAGCCGTCATACGATCTTGCGCTTTACGCATTTTACTTGCCGCAACGAGTTCCATTGCAGAGGTGATTTTCTGCGTGTTCTTAACGCTGGCTATTTTGCCACGTATCTCTTTTGCGCCTGACATAGGTTTACCGTATTCAGATTACGGGGCAGCACAATGCTACCCCGGTGAATGATTACCAAGTCTGGGTGGACTTGAACTTCTCAACGAGTGCTTTGAACTCGCCTTCGATGTCGCCGTTCCAATCGCCTTTCTCGTTCACTTTCGCCATCAGTGCAGATGCTTCTGAGTTGGCATAGGACAATAACGCGGCTTCGAAATCCAGAATCTTGTTGATTTCGATACCTTCCAGATAGCCTTCGTTAGCAACAAACAGTACCAAGCCCATTTCCGCAACGGACTGGGGTGAATACTGTTTCTGTTTCATCAGTTCGGTAACACGCTGACCGTGCTCCAACTGCTTACGAGTTGCTTCATCCAGGTCCGATGCAAACTGAGCAAATGCCGCCAATTCACGATACTGCGCCAGTGCCAATCGAATACCACCACCCAACTTCTTGATGATTTTGGTCTGCGCAGCACCACCAACACGAGATACCGAAATACCTGCGTTCATCGCCGGACGAATACCGGAGTTAAACAGGTTGGTTTCTACGAAGATCTGACCATCTGTGATGGAGATTACGTTAGTCGGTACGAAAGCGGATACGTCACCGGCCTGGGTTTCAATGATCGGCAATGCGGTCAATGAACCGGTTTGGCCTTTCACTTCGCCGTTGGTGAATTTCTCAACGTAGTCAGCATTAACACGAGCAGAGCGCTCAAGCAGACGCGAGTGAAGATAGAAAACATCACCAGGATAGGCTTCACGGCCCGGCGGACGACGCAGCAGCAACGAAATTTGACGATAGGCCCAAGCCTGTTTGGTCAAATCATCGTACACAATCAGGGCATCTTCGCCGCGATCGCGGAAATACTCACCCATGGTACAACCGGTGAATGGTGCCAGGAACAACATGGCTGCAGGATCGGCGGCTGCCGCTGCGACCACAATGGTGTTTTCCATTGCGCCATGTTCTTCCAGTTTGCGTACCACGTTAGCAATCGACGATTGCTTCTGTCCGATGGCCACGTAGATACACTTAATGCCGGAATCTTTCTGGTTGATAATGGTGTCGATTGCGATCGCTGTTTTACCGATCTGACGGTCGCCGATGATAAGCTCACGTTGGCCACGGCCAACCGGCGTCATGGAATCTATTGATTTCAGTCCGGTTTGAACCGGCTGGTCAACGGATTGACGAGCGATAACACCCGGTGCAACCTTTTCCACAACGTCAGTCTGAGTGGTGTTCAATGGACCTTTGCCATCGATGGGGTTACCCAGACCATCTACTACACGGCCCAACAGTTCAGTGCCGACCGGTACTTCCAATACTTTACCGGTACATTTAACTTTCTGGCCTTCAGCCAATCCCAGGTAATCACCCAGAACGACGGAACCTACAGAATCTTGCTCAAGGTTAAGAGCCATTCCATAAGTGCCGTTTTCAAATTCGATCATCTCGCCGTACATTACGTCGGCCAGACCATGAATACGCACAATACCGTCAGAAACACTGACGATGGTTCCTTCGGTGCGCGCTTCGGAAGTTGTATCCAGATTCGCGATGCGCTGTTTGATCAGCTCGCTAATTTCTGAAGGGTTGAGTTGCTGCATGCTTATGTCCTCAAACTCAAGAATTCAATTTTTCGGCCAGTTTCGCGAGCTTGCCGCGTACCGATGCGTCGATCACCATATCTCCCGCGTGAACGAGAACACCGCCTAGCAGTGACTTATCTACTGATGTGGTGAAGTTAACGTCACGACCCAGTTTATGCTTCAGAGAGCCAGCAAGTTTGTTTGCCTGTTCATCGGTCAAAGGAAATGCGGAAGTAATTTCCACATCGACACTTTGCTCTTTTTGCGATTTCAGCTGCTCGTACAACTCAGCGATTTCCGATAAAGCGGCTAACCGTTTGTTCTGAACCAACATGGAAACAAAATTCTTTCCCGGTTGGTTCAGTTTGTCCGCGCACACTTTCTCAAAGGCTTCTGCTTTCTGTTCAGCAGACACTTTTGTGTTTTGCAGGAAACGATCCATTGCTTCGTCTTTAGAGACCGCAGCAGCGAAAGCCAGCATTTCTGACCATTCAGCTAACGCGTCATTCTCACTGGCATACTGAAAAGCAGCTTTCGCGTAAGGTCGGGCAACTGTAATTAATTCTGCCATATTCCGTTACCGTTACAGTTCAGAAGCCAGCTGCTCGAGCATCGCGTCGTGAGCGCTTTGATCAACCGCTGAGCCAAGAATTTTCTCTGCTCCGGCAATAGACAACGCGGAAACCTGGGCCCGTAGTGTTTCTTTTGCACGGTTCAGTTCCTGATCGATCTCTGCTTGGGCTGCTGTCTTCAAACGCTCTCCTTCGGAACGCGCCTGATCTTTAGCTTCCTCGACCAATTGATTGGCACGCTTGTTAGCTTGCTCAATCAACGCAGCAGCTTGCTGCTTGGCTTCACGCAAAGTCTCGACTGCTTTGTCTTTTGCCAGTTCCAGATCTCTTTCTGCCTTATCGGCAGCTTGCAAACCTGTTGCTATCTTGTCGGATCGTTCCTGCATGGCCGTGATTAAAGGCGGCCAAACAAATTTCATACAGAACCATACGAAGATGGCAAAGGCGATAACCTGTCCTAGGATGGTGGCATTAATATCCATACCAAATCCCCTCGCTCGTTAAAGTAAATGTGTGACTGTACTTTCTACAGAGCGACGGACTTAAGCCAGAACGAAGATCAGGTACATGCCGATACCAACACCGATCATCGGTACAGCATCAAGCAGACCCGCCACGATGAACATTTTGGTTTGCAACATAGGCGCCATCTCTGGTTGCCGCGCAGCACCTTCCAAGAACTTACCACCCAATAAAGCGAAGCCAATAGCAGTACCCAATGCGCCAAGACCGATTAGCAGAGCAGCGGCGATGAGAATAATTGCAGATTCCATGTTATCTCCTGGATTGTTGATTTTTAGGTTGAGGTTAAAAAGTTGCGTTAAAAAATAATCTAGTGTTCCACATCGTGATCTTCATAGGCAGCGCTCAGATATACGATGGTAAGAACCATAAATACGAAAGCCTGCAGAGTGATGACCAGAATATGAAATATTGCCCACGGCACTGCCAGAGTCCACTGAATGAACCAGGGTAACAGAGCAATCAAAATAAAGATCATTTCACCTGCGTACATGTTTCCGAACAGCCGCAGCCCCAGTGAGATGGGCTTAGCCACCAAGTTGATTGTTTCCAGAATCAGGTTCACCGGAATCAACAACATTTTTACCAGGATATTACTGTGATTAAACGGGTGCAGTGCCAAATCACCAATGATGAATCCACCCAAGCCCTTGACCCGGATACTGCAAATGATGATGAGTGCGAATACGCTGAACGACATGCCCAGGGTTATATTGGGATCTGTGGAAGGTACAATTTTCATATACTCCACACCCGACAGATAAAACAAATGGGGAATCCAGTCGACTGGAATCAAATCCATCAGGTTCATCAGGAAGATCCAGCAAAAAACTGTCAGGGAAAGGGGCGCGATCATTTTGCTGCGACCGTGAAAACCTTCTTTCACCGAGGTATCAACAAACTCGACTATAATTTCGATAAAGTTCTGGAACCCGCTAGGAATACCGGAGCTGGCCCGTTTGGCAGCCAGGCCGAACATACCGATGAAGAGTAAACCCAACCCGATTGACCAGCCCAGAGAATCCACATGCAACTTCCAGAAGCCCATTTCAGCGGCTTCTGCGGCTGTATGTGCAAAACCCCAGGTACCATCAGGGTGCTGACCATAGACCAGGTTGGTTAAATGGTGCTTTATATAGTCTGAAGAACTTCCGGCTGCCATAGAATCCCAAAACCTTAAATTCGAAGTCTAAATGAACTTTCTTTGCCGATTTGCACTAGTCGCGCATAAAGAGAGGCGCAATCACTGCGACTCCATAAACCAGAAAGAAAGCTGAAAACAAAAACGCTGCGTTATCACGCGCACCCGGGAGCAATTTAAACGATGCAAGAAACAACATCATGACAATGACAAATTTTCCGGCTTCGCCCCGATAAAACGTCCGCATTACCTGCTCGGACGATCGTGCTCCTGTATAGCGGAATGCTTGGATGGCAAAGTAGAGATTAGCCAGCGTGGCTATCCACCCCCCCACAAGCGCTGCCGACGCAGCGTCTTTACCTATCGCTATCAACACACATACAGGAATAATTATTGAGGCGAGGGCCTGTGAACCGACCACGCAAACAGTCAGATATCGTTTGTTTAGCGCACTTGGTTTTGTCACAGTCTTTTCCGTATTGCCCTCAATCAGCGGTTCTTACCTTTTGGGTCAGCTCGACGCGGATTGCAGGTGCCTGTGTAAGGCGGTGCCGATTATAGAGACTTTCCCCATGGCAGGCAACCAATGACAACCATTGATTAGGCGCAAACCATCACCCCCAAACGCCTGCATTTCGGTCAATTTACTTGATGTGGTCGAGTATGCCGTCCAGCTCATCCAGGCTAGAATAGCGGATTACAAGCCTACCCTTGCCTTTTGCACCATGCTGGATCATCACCGGCGCACCGATCTTATCAGACAAATTATCTTGTAACAGTTTGATATCAGGATCGACTCTTTGGTCCCCGGTTGCCAATTTCATCTGTTGCATCCGACGTACCAGGGCTTCGGTCTGTCGCACAGAAAGGCCCTTGGCAACGACAACCCGGGCCGCCTCCGTTTGGCTGGCAGCATCCAGCGGCAGGATCGCCCTGGCATGCCCCATTTCCAGATCGCCATGCTCAACCAGCTTGCGCGCATCCGGAGTCAAATTCATCAGACGCAAAAGATTGGTCACCGTGGTGCGGGATTTGCCCACGGCATCGGCCACCTGCTGATGGGTTAACTCAAACTCATCCTGGAAGCGCTGCAGCGCGGAAGCTTCCTCGATCGGATTCAGATCTTCACGCTGAATATTCTCGATCAGCGCCATCGCAATGGCGGCTTCGTCGGTAACCGATCGCACCACACAAGGCACTTTTTCCAAGCCCGCCAACTGACTGGCGCGCCAACGGCGCTCACCGGCAATGATCTCGTACTGATTGCTGCCCATCGGGCGCACCACAATCGGCTGCATCACCCCCTGCGCCTTGATCGAGTTCGCCAACTCTTCCAGAGCTTGCGGGTCCATATCCCGGCGCGGCTGATAGCGGCCACGTTGCAGAAACTCGATGGGAATGTGCTTCAGCTCACCGTCAATATCTTCGCGCGGAATCGTCACCGGCTGGCTTGCATCTGTGGGGACTTCTTTTTGCGGAATGCTGGCGCTGCCTAACAGCGCATCCAGTCCGCGACCTAATCCTTTCTTCTTGGCTGCCATGAATCGCCTTTGTTTTGGTCAGTGAGAGGTGCAATCTTCCACATTATAAGTGGGTAGCGCAATCAGGCATGAGCTGTTTCTACGGGACCCTTGGGAACTTTTTGTTCAGCCCGGCGTATTAGCTCACCCGCCAGAGCCAGATAGGAAACCGCACCACGAGAGCGGCTATCGTACTCCAGCGCGGGTAATCCGTGACTGGGCGCTTCCGCTAGCCGGACGTTACGGGGAATAATCGTGCGGTACACTTTGTCGCCGAAATGTTCGGTTAACTGGCTTGATACCTGGTTCGCCAGAGCAATACGCGGGTCATACATGGTTCGCAACAAGCCATCGATTTCCAGTTTCGGATTAAGCACGTTTTTAATTTTTTCGATGGTGTTGAGCAGTGCAGTGAGCCCTTCCAAGGCATAATACTCACACTGCATCGGAATAATGACGGAGTCCGACGCCACCAGCGCATTGACCGTCAACATATTCAAGGAGGGAGGACAATCAATCAAAATATAATCATACAGTGAACGCAAACCCTCCAGTGACTTATTCAGGCGTTGCTCTTTGTGATCCTGCTCCAACAGTTCCACTTCCGCTGCGGTCAAATCGGCATTGGCCCCGATCAGGTCATAACCGGCCGGTGACTTCACTTTGGCTTCTGCGATGGACATCTCATCAACCAAAACATCGTAGACGGAGGTTTCCAGCTCATGCTTGTCCACACCGCTGCCCATAGTCGCGTTTCCCTGCGGGTCAAGATCGATCAGCAGAACTTTGCGTTTCGTCGCAACCAGTGACGCCGCCAGATTCACTGACGTGGTGGTCTTGCCTACTCCACCTTTTTGATTGGTCACTGAAATTATTTTGCCCACGATGGATCTCCTCAGGGGTATTTAGCGGCTGTGCTTTTGTTTTACCACAATCAGATGCCGCTCTTCATGCAGGAATGGGACATTTAGAGCGATAACGTCGATTTTGAGCTGCGTTTGGTCAAGTTGCCCGATTTCTTCTGTGGGCACCACGCCTTTCATGGCCAGCAGAGATCCCCCGGGTTTGAGCAGCGGAAGACACACGTCAACAAAATCCGGCAGCGACGAGAACGCCCGGCTGGTAATGGCATCGAAAAGTGTCGTATCCGGTAAAGTTTCGATACGCCCCTTAACTACGTCCAGATTCTGTAACATCAGTTCGGCTTTCATCTGAATCAGAAAGCGGGTTTTCTTGCCATTGCTGTCTAGCAGGGTCCAGTGTCGGTCTGGGTCGCAAATGGACATGGGAATACCGGGCAAACCCGGACCGGTACCCACATCCAGAATGGCGTCACCGGTGAGATGATGATGAATCGCCAGGCTGTCCAGCAGATGTTTAACCACCATATCACCCGGATCACGGATAGCGGTCAGGTTATACGCCTTGTTCCACTTCAGTAAATTACCGAGGTAATCGCGGATTTTTTCTAACTGTGAGGGCGATAACGACAAGCCCAGCTGATCACAACCCGATGCAAGTCGCTGATAATGTTGTTCGGCTATTTGCAAAACTTACAGTCCGACCGACTTTTTATCACGACCGGACCGCTTTTTCAGATGCACCAACAGTAACGATATTGCTGCCGGCGTTACTCCCGGCACTCGGGAAGCCTGGCCCAGGGTCTGCGGCTGAATCTGTTTCAGCTTGGATTTGATCTCGTTGGACAACCCGGAGATGACCTCGTAATCAAAATCCGCCGGCAGTGCGGTGTTTTCACTACGGCGTACCCGTTCAATTTCATCTTGTTGCCGCGTGATGTAGCCTTCGTATTTTGCCACCACCTCAATTTGCTCGGCAACCGCCGCATCCACCACCAGCTCCGGTGTTAACGCCGCGATGTCCTTATAGGTCAGCTCTGGCCGGCGTAGCAAATCCTTCAGGCTGTATTCATGAGACAACGCTCTTTCCAGCTTGGGGTTCAACTGCTTGGCCATGGCACTGTCGGGCAATACCCAGGTACCACTAATACGCTGCTCTTCACGCTCTATGGCTTCCAGCTTTTCACTAAACGCTTGCCAGCGCTCATCGCTGATCAAACCTAACTCGCGGCCTTTTTCAGTTAACCGCCGATCCGCATTATCCTCGCGTAGCAACAACCGGTGCTCGGCACGGCTGGTGAACATACGATACGGTTCCGTAGTCCCCATGCTAATCAAATCGTCGACTAACACACCGATGTAAGCCTCATCCCGGCGCGGGTACCACGCCTCTTTATCCTGCGCACGTCGCGCCGCATTCAACCCGGCCAACAGCCCCTGGGCACCGGCTTCTTCGTATCCGGTGGTGCCATTGATTTGTCCGGCAAAGAACAAACCCTGGATAAATTTGGTTTCTAAAGAATGACGCAAATCCCGGGGATCAAAATAATCGTATTCAATAGCGTAACCTGGCCGCAGGATATGGGCCTGCTCCATACCACGAATGGAATGCACCAAATCCAGCTGGACATCAAATGGCAAACTGGTGGAGATACCGTTGGGATAAAGCTCGTGCGTGGTCAGCCCTTCCGGCTCAATAAATATCTGATGGGAATTTTTCTCAGCGAAGCGGTGAATCTTATCTTCGATTGACGGGCAATAACGGGGGCCAATACCTTCAATGACCCCGGTATACATGGGGGAGCGATCCAAGCCGCCGCGAATAATATCGTGGGTACGCTCATTGGTATGGGTAATGTAACAACTGATTTGGCGCGGATGTTCTTCCACCTTGCCCATATAGGACATCACCGGTAACGGCGCATCACCGGGTTGTTCCGTCATCACCGAAAAGTCCACGGTTTTGGCATCGATACGAGGCGGAGTTCCGGTTTTAAGACGGTCGACGTTAAAGGGTAACTCGCGCAACCGGTCGGCCAGGGCGATCGACGGCGGATCACCCGCCCTGCCTCCGGAGTGGTTATCGAGCCCGATATGGATCTTACCGCCCAGGAAAGTCCCGGCTGTTAACACCACGGACTGAGAGTAGAAGCGCACCCCCATGTTAGTGAGCACTCCCTTCACTTGCTCGCCCACTATGAGCAAGTCATCCGCTGACTGTTGGAAAATGTCCAGATTTGGTTGGTTTTCCAGAATAGCGCGGACCGCGGCCTTATAAAGTATCCGGTCTGCCTGCGCGCGGGTGGCGCGCACTGCCGGCCCCTTACGGGAGTTGAGTATCCGGAATTGAATACCGCCTTTATCTGTTGCCCGCGCCATGGCGCCGTCCAGGGCATCAATTTCTTTTACCAGGTGGCTTTTCCCAATACCGCCAATGGCAGGATTACACGACATCTGCCCCAGAGTTTCGATATTGTGGGTCAACAATAGAGTCGCGACGCCCATGCGCGCGCTGGCCAAGGCCGCTTCCGTACCGGCGTGACCTCCGCCGATGACAATGACTCCGTACTGTTTCGGGTAATCCACAAGGGAATCCTCTGAGGGTAAAAAAGGCGGAATAGTATATTCCAGATCGGAGGAAAAGAAAAAAGCTTTACAGTTCATAAAGCGATCAAGGCAAGTAAATGTTAGCCTGCTTCTCGAATGAACAGACCTGCACCAAGAGTTATCACCGCTTTCAATAAGAGCACCAATGAGATATCGTTCAAAAAAAAGGACAACTATTTGACTTAGAATAGGAAAATGATAGCCAACCGTGCTATTTAGTAACTACCCTTACCCTTATATAGCGGTTTAACGTCACGAAACGCGACTGTCACACTCCCGACTTATAGTTCATTTTAGGTTTACACCTTAATTTATAACGTCATCAAAATCAGTCGCAAAATTGGCTTGAATATTGAACACAACATTCTGTTTCGGGTCTTTGGGGCCACACAGCAGTGTCGATTGCGCAACGAAAGTTCGCAACCGTCATAAAACAATAAATTACAGCGCCGCTTTCCCTCATAGAATGACGATCAATTAGTCCAAACCGAATCTGTACTACAGTTCGACTAGCTGCAAGCGTACTACCCCTAACCAGGTTGTTAGAATTTTATAAACAAGGAATATCATGGGGAACAAAGGTTTCATCAGGAATAACGTCAATCAGTTCGCGTTTATGTATAGATTGGCTGATCTGGGCTTGATTCAATTCAGCCTTTACGCCGCAACCCAACTTTACGGCACCGCCTATGACTTCCAGTTTTTCCTGCTAGCACTGATCGCCAATGTCTCTTATTCCTTTACCGCGGAAATGTTCTGGCTTTATCGATCCTGGCGCGCCAGTGCGCTAAAAGAAATTCTATTTTATACCCTCCTCAGCTGGGCAATCGCTTTACTGCCGGTGTTGATGTTTGTGTTCTTCGCCAAAATGGCACAAGAGTACTCACGTCTGGTACTGGGTTATTGGATTATTAGCAGCCTTTTCTTGTTGTGTGGTTGGCGTGTTTTGTATCGCTATCTGCTTTTCCATCTGCGCAAGCAAGGCCGCAATAGCCGCTCCGTTGGAATTATCGGGCTTTCGGATTCAGGATGCATGCTGGCGGAAGAGTTACTGGGCCACCCGGAAACCGGATACCAGCTCAACGCCGTGTTTGATGACCGAACACCCGACCGGCTGGACTGCCAATACGTCCATCTGATGGAAGGATCTGTAGCCGATGGCGTGAAACGGGCGCAAAACGGCGAGTTTGATGTTTTGTTTATTGGGCTCCCGTTCTCCGCTAAAGCACGCATTGAGAGCATACTGCGATTACTTGGTGACACGACCGTGGATGTGCACCTGATACCCGACTTCTTTATTTACAACTTGCTCCATGCCCGCATTGGCCAGGTTGGAGATATACAAACGGTAAGTGTCTATGACACGCCCATGCGCGGCGGCTGGTCGTTGTTGAAACGGGTAGAAGACGTGGTGTTATCCGCCGTTATTCTTTCCGTGATGGCCATTCCCATGCTACTGATTGGCTTATGCATAAAAATGACCTCGCCCGGCCCTGTTTTTTTCTTACAGGATCGCTACGGCTTAGATGGACGCAGAATCAAAGTGTTTAAATTTCGGTCGATGCACGTGACAGAAAATGGCGGAGAGGTAGTGCAGGCCAAGCGCCATGACAAACGAGTAACACCGATCGGGGGTTTCTTGCGCAGAACATCACTGGATGAGCTTCCCCAATTCATCAATGTAATGCAAGGTAACATGTCCATCGTTGGGCCCCGCCCCCATGCTGTTGCGCACAACGAGGAATACCGAAAGCAAGTGGACTTCTATATGTTACGACATAAGATGAAACCGGGGATAACAGGACTGGCACAGATCAATGGCTGCCGCGGTGAAACCGATACCTTGGATAAGATGAAAATGCGCATACACTTTGACCTGGAATATATTCGGCATTGGTCGCTGTGGATCGATTTTAAAATTATTCTGGCCACGTTTTCGAAGGGGTTTGTCGGGAAGGATGTTTATTAGATTTGTAGTGGGGATCTCAAAAAAATACGCCAATAGCTGGCTATTTAAATAGCAACGGTAGCTCAAAACTACATATCACAAGTGCTTGAAAGAAATTTTATATTTTCATGCTTTCGCCCTGCACTTAATATACTCACCTACTGACTTGAATGTCGTATCGAAATAGCAAGTTGAGTATTATGCGAATAATTAATATAAAAAGTATAAACCAAATGTCACTCGCTCTTATCGTGAGCATTCTGTTTATTGCCGGATGCGATAATATAAGCGTAATCGGTGACAAGGATAACGATGGGGATACCGTTCCCCGCACCGTTGATAACCCCCCCCCAGAAGAACCCGCTCCGCCTGAAGAGCCTACCGACCCTAATGGACCGGTTGATCCTGGGCTGCCAGATGAGTCGGACCCGGAGGGACCCATACTGCTTTCACTGCGCGATGTTAATGGTGACGGCATTCAGGATATTGCGGTAATAATTGAGGATCCCACCAACGAAAAGCTTACTGCCACAGTAAAAGACGCTAATAACAATTTAATCAATACCATTTCTTTTACAGGGGATTGTCGACTCCTTTCCGCAGTGCCCTTACCTGATATGAACGGTGACTTAGGAATGGAACTAGCGGTTATCTGCCGGGATCGCTCCACGGGAGAACCAGCAATAGAAATTCGTAACCCGAGCAATGGTGGCCTGATTCGCAACATGAGGTTCAGCAGTGATTTACAGCTAATGTTCACCTCTACAGTCGAAGACGTCAGCGGCGATGGCTATCCGGAGTTGGCAGCCTTGTTCAAAGAAACAGCACCCACAGGCTTGCTATTCGCGCAAATAATAAACCCTCTCGACGGCGTGTCGATGAATAATGTCTATTTCGATAACCGATTTATAGCTAGGGATTTACTATCGATACCGGATATGGATCGTTCAGGAATTCCTGAAATCGTTTTTTTGGGTGAGACCAGCAAAGGCGAATTCAGAACCGTCATACGGGACGCACAGAGCAATGCAATCGTAAGCACCAAAAGCCTGGGAAGCCAGTTTACGGTGAAACAACTGTCCGTTGCTCCCAATCGAAATGGTGACTCTATCGAAGAAATAGCGGCATTACGCCAGGACAGATCCCTCACTGTACTGCTCTACCAGGCGTTCGATGGTGCTCTATCCAATGTGGTCAATTTCAACCCAGAATTTAATTCTGAGAAGATGCTTATTTTAGCCGACATTAACGGCAATGGTGCTCTGGAGCTGGCAGTATTGGGACTCAACCCGAAAACCGACTCTATTAAAACGGAAGTGCGTGATGCGCGAACAGGGGACTTATTAAGCAATGTACTGTGGCCAACACTCTATTTGCCTGTGGACACGGTAACGATGACCGATATCAATTTTAATGGTAGCCAGGAACTGGTATATCTGGGGCGAAGGGATAGCGACGGCAAGTTAATGGTTTATATAAAAGATTCCATCACCAACGAGTTGCTGGGAACCATTGATTTTTAGCTACTTTTTCCCGTTTTAAATACTTCTACTTCATTCGAATATAAAAGCTGATTTCACAAATATTTCAGCCAATCATTCGTAAAAGAATCTATCTTTTTATACACGTGTTCAAATGCTTCCCGGCTCTTCCGGTAGGGGTCACCGATCGCAGCCCCACTTGACCACTTACTCAACAAAAATATTTTTCCGCTCACTTGGGGTGCCAGACTATTGATGCTCTTTATCAGCGAACTATCCATAGTCAAAATGAGATCCGCATCCACCAACATCTGAGTGCTGAGCTGTCGGGCCTTATGGTCGCCAGCATCAATCCCATTTTCCAACAGTAGCTGGCCCGCCGTTTCGTCGATTGGGTGGTCTACCAAAGCACCGACCCCAGCCGAATGCACTTTCACATTCGGTTTATTAGTCAGTTTTTGCTTGAAAAGGTACTCACCAGTGGGACTTCGGCAAATGTTGCCGATACACACAATCAGGATTTCATTAAACATGCTATTGACTTCAATAATGAAGAAAGGGATTTATTCGAGGTAATCTCTTGCATTGAGCATCCGCGATGTTATAGTTTTTTCTGGGACTTCGCTACTCTCTGGTCGAATAGCTGAAGATTGATTATTGACCGTTATCAATGCAGCACACAGAGGAAAACCACATGAAATCTTTATTTGTAAATCTATCTAAAATCGGTCTTCTTTTACTGGCCTTTTCTTCAGCAGCCTTTGCTGCCGATTCAGTTGATACGACTTTGGATACTGGCAGCGCCGGCACAATTACTGGCACTGGTACTACTACAACCACCACAACTACAACAACGACGGGCACTGATTAGCTTCTACTAATTTGTATCGATGTGTGGATCCAGCTAATCACCTATTCGTTTACTGGCTTTAGCTTTAGCCTCTGTATCTGTACTCGCTCTCCGAAAACCACACAGAAGTTAGAGCGAAAGCATGAAAAACTCGATACCCTTCAAGCACTTGTGACATATATTCTGGGTTCATTACAGCCATTTTTTGCTTTCGCTGCTAACTAGCCTTTTTAGAAGTCTCCCGCTTGAGCAAATTTAACGCGATGCGCCGAGCCCCTGATAGGTTTTCCGCCGCATTGTCCCGATACACCTGACAGGCATCTTCGTTCATTCCCGCACCCAGCATCCAATGCAATTAGTTCTTTATGCCCCAGTGCGAACGAACCGCGTCTCCAAATTCCGCTACTTTTAATTTCGCTGGTGTACTGTAATACCGAATGCTCAGGTTTGCATACTCTTCCGACTTGTTACCTCGCGTTGAAATAACCACTCCAACTTTCTTTATACCAGGCTATTCAAATTCCAAATCAACGAACTCTTCAAAAGGATCAAAAAGAAGTACTGTCTTACTGCCATGATCTTTCCCTACTTTCTAAAGTGAAAACACATTTAAGGCGGACATAACGAGTAAGCAAAAGATAGCGGCACGCAATGATGGCTACCTCTCTGAAGCCCTTGCGAAGAAACAACTTTCATGCCTCTTTCTCTGATTTAAAATTTGGAATTTTTTTAAGCTTGGTCATAGGTCACCTTCTCTGCGGCATACAAGCCATCGTTAAGGCGATATTTAGAACTTAAAGCCTAGGTCTCTAGCTTTTCCTTTGATCCAATCAAAACCGCCGCCCCCAAATATAAGCAATAACAAAAGCTTTATAAATGTACTCCTACTATGTTCATTTCCAGTTCCCGTAATAAGCTGTGGATTAATATATATTTTATAACCACTAGCAGTGATTTTTGAGTGCAACGCAACATGCTCGCATAGGTCCTCCCCTTGTTCCGTTACCCCTTCATAGCTTGCATTCATTAAAGTGTGGGGTTTATACAAAGCAAATCCACTAAAAGCTGACTCAACTTGAATCCATTCACTCTCTTTACTAATTTTTGTCATCTTCGAGGCAATCGCCAAATAATAGGCCTTGTAAGGCCTATAGCCAATTTTTTGGAGGGATTTAAACTGCTCATGACAATCCATTGGCGACCAGGCAGGATGGCGTAGCGCCCAAATATCATAGTAGCGATTGCTTTGGTTTGCCGTACAAACATCCCAATCACTTCGATTTTCACAACTTGTAATCGCTGCTTTTGTTATCCTATTATTTATTCCGTCGAAATCGGCTATGACTATGTATTTAAAGTTATAGTCCTGGTAATCGCCACTACGTATCAAGTCCAGATAATGATTCCTGCAGCGAGCAATTCGTTGCGTCCGCGACGAGATGTCACCCCTAAGATTCCCTAAAGAATAGAAAATGAAGTTCTGGTAATAATTTTTTAGTCGCTCTAATTCCTCAATTGTGTTGTCGCTGCTATCAGATTCAATGAATAGCCAATGCAGGGTATCTTCTGGCGAGAATGCATTTGATAGTAAATCAATATCGTTAGAAATATGACGTTCACAATCTCTCACGACTCCGCAAATTAGAATATTCGCCACGGTTTCTCCAAACTAATTAAATCAATTCATTTTACGGTTACTTCGAATTAAATCCGGATATTTTTTTATTAGGTATGAATCCAGCTGTTTGAGTTGATCGTACTGCTTTGACTCGAGTTCAGAATACTTAAACTCAGGCTTCCTCAATGCAACAGCTAAAGTGATTCCACCACCTGAAGTAATAACACGTTCAGTCCAATCAATAAGCTGTTTTTGAGGAAATCCTGCGTCGCCAGCTCGCCAACCCGCTTGAATCGGGAGGAATATGTGGGGAATTAGCCCGTCAATGTACTTGGAGCGCTCTATTTGCTCAATGATCACTTCATTTCCATCCCACCAAGGGAGTTTTAATCTTGTAGGAGTAATGTGACCGTTAGTGTAGGACTCGTATTGATTTGATCGACCCAATTTCCATCCAAAAAGCGCGCGTTTGCCTTGAAAACCTGCAACTCTACTACTTCGATTATCGCTATCGTTCCAGGCAAATAGAGCCGCCGAATTTCCTTTTTCAATCGCCTCATGAAATAAATATGGATTAGCCCAATTTCCATGATCAAACCACCAGCCATCAATCTTATTCGCATATCTCATTGCGTATGGCTCAATCGCATATAAAGCAACGGCTTGATCATGGCTAAGATCTTCTTTTAGAAGTAACGCTTGCCAAGAAACACGTATTGCATCGATTTTATTCACTTTAAGGCGGTGCATGTCACTTTTCGGCCGAATATTTTCGTCTCTTTTTGATCCGGGTCCCTGTGCTGCGAAATAGACCAATATGCGAAATCCACGATCGCGCAAAAGTTCAACTGCTTCACCAAAGAGATCTCGCTCAGGCACCATAAGCTCTGAAATAGACTTAAGATGTTTGTTTGGAGATGTAAAGAATGACCCCATGGCTCCTTCTGTTATATTAAGCATGACCCATGAAGCAGTTTTCAGGGAACTAAGTTGATCGGTTAATAACTTTACATCGAAATCCTGTACGTTTTTGGTCGATGCAGATGGAATGACTACCCTTACACCCCAACCACTACGTAACCACTCTTTGTTGGAAGAGAGCGTCGAACTCAAATCTATATTATCTTTCGACTTTCTATCTTCTTGTATAGCTGGGTAAGCATTAGCATACGCCAACGCGACGATGATTACGGCAAAAACCTGTTTAATTTTCAAGCACCCCCCCCCCAACAACATTAATAAATAAGAACTTAAATGTCCTTAATTCGGTATAAATCTTGATATATGCTTTCCGCCCGATCTAAAAGGCGTTTATTGTGATTTTTGGTGATCTCTGCCCTGAGTTCCTGTTTAGCTAACTGTCTTTCTCTTTTTTCAGCCGTGGATCGCTTGATGCTGTAAGGCTCTCCTTTGAATGAAGCTGTCCCCCTCTCCGAACTTAATGAATCTAGGAGGGAGAAGGCTTCTTCGGAATCAGTTTTCTCAAATTCCTCAAAGTCACTGCCATACTTAATATTGACCTTTCTAACTACCTCGCCAAAATCTTCTATTACCATCTCGAAACTAGCGACCACACACCAATCGTGTACCCTCATTATTGCTTCATGAAAAGTAATATACTCTTTCAAAGCGTTTTTAGCTGTGAATAATTCTGGCTCATGCATGATTAGTGATGAACATGCATCGAGCGGATTGCGGATAATAACCAACGCGGGAATTCGCCACCTCTTTGCAGCCATCAATTGCGCTGCGGAATGACAATGATGAGCTATTTTTAGATCTGATTTTTGGGAGAACCTGAATGCTGCTTCTGCATATGAATTACCTGACCTGGGAAATCCTTCTATAACGATCTTGGTGTCTTTAGAAACTAACCAACCGCCTTTTTTAACTCTAGAGATAGGGAGATAAATACTAGGGTATACTGAGATAAATGTTCTAATCGTGCGTAGAAATCTATTCTTTGATTGTACAAGATTCATTATCCAATCCCCATCCTCGGCAATTCCTCTTCGTTTTTGATATCAAGAATGCTAACCATTTATACACTACCGCCGCGAATAACGCAGGCCAAACCAGTTGCCCGAATTGAGTTATCCCCGACCGATGATAAATTACAGTCCCCACTAGCAAACTAAAAATAGTTATAAGCGGGATAATACCTCTATTATTCGCATTTATTAGCGTAAGACGTGAATATGCAATTCCAGTCAAGAAAATGAAGACCATTCCCAAAACAACTCCCATCTCTAATAAAGTGACACCAAAAACGCCCAATGTAGCTTGACTTTTCGCGCTCACCCAAGCAATAGGATTAATTACCTCCGAGTAAACTGAACTTGCCGATTCCCCTTTCAATGGGAAAATACTTCGCGGTATCGGCAAAGTAAGTGCGACCCATACCTCCTCTCCCGGGTAGCGAGTGATCCTCTTACTCAAATCGAAAGTAATTATAGACGTTAGCGTTTGGTAATAGTGAAGTTCCAATGGATTGAGAAATATCTCCGACCAACCACCTTCATTCTGAATCAATTCAGACATACTATTCATATGAGTGTGTGCCCTCATAAAGAATCTAAGGAACATAGATAGAGTACCAACTAAAGGGAACGCTAACATGAGTAATAGATAGTGGAATTTTCTACCGCGATAAGTGAGTATTAATCCAATAGCTATCAATACTGCAAATAGATTTAGCCTCACCCCGGTCATTATCATCAGAAATATCATTAGAAAGAGAGCAATGTAGAATTTAGGCGCATAGAATTTCTGGTGATAACAATATAATAAGAAAAATACCCGCAATACCATCGTCAAGTATACAAAAAAGATTGCACTCCCTAGTATATTGAATCGATCTGACGTAATCTTTTGGATTAAATTTACGCTCAATATGCCAAACTGACTATATACGTATAGAAGCGCAACGATACATGTACCAAAGAAAAGTAAAGTAGCGGCGCTCGCTTCAGATCTGAGGCATGGCTCTTTCATTTCCACTGGTTTGCAGCAGTTTTTTCTTTTCAAAAAATAGTCAAATGCGACACCCGCTGTTAACGCAACGTTATAAGCGGTAAAAATCGAGAACGCTGCTGCTCTATCACTAAGATTGGTGTAAAACGTTATCCTGGGGTGTTGTACCCAATCAATATCAAAATTCGCATAAAATAGTATGGCATTAATCATACTGAAAGTGGCAAGCACAAACACTGGATTCAGCGCAGACTTAGCGAGATAACCATACACCGAGGACCGGATTATCAGCACAATCGCCAAATAGCACAGGACATTTCCCATAATCAGTATATGGTGAATAACCATCTAACCATCCTTTCTTGGACTAGCCATTAGCTTGTTGTGTTTATCCTTCCTGCTCTTAGGGTAGCAGTCTTTTTGTCCTGGCTTGATACATGAACTTTCTGTATCAGAGCCATATCACTCCGAATATTCAAGAAAGTCATAATACGGTCAATCGCATCTAATCGGGACCGTTGATCCCCTCCACCCTTTTCTCCAACCAGCTCCTCAAAAGTCAGGTTCAACACCTCCGTCCGACCTTTCCAGTTTTTAAATGCATCCAAGATATAGTCAAAGGACTCAGTACCAGGACCCAATCTAGAAGGTGGAAAACCAGCTCTCAACGCATTTACGCGTGCCTCAAAATCTGGATATTGCCCTTTAAGCTGGTGATGCAAATGATGCCGCTTCAGCTCCATTATATAATGCAAGCGTGATAATAGGATCGCTTCACTATTTCTATCTAAGTTTAAAATTTTAAAGTTTCTTTCCTTAAGCATTCGCTCAAGATCTTCGCTCCAAGGTAAATGAGCAGTAATAAATTGCCCTCCATTAACTCTATCCAATATTGAAGCTAGCTTCCTTTTACTTAAAGTGAAATTCGTCAAGGCTAGTTCAGAATGTTTATACTCGCTGACATCCTCCACGTTCAAGTGAATTCGAGAATTCATCATCCCTGGCATTTCTTCAATAATCGAGGTTAGGAGGTGGGTACCGGCTTTTGGTATAGAATTTATAAAAACACGCTCCCCTGTACGCCAAATTAGAATTCTTGAGTAAAACTTCAGAAAAGCGATTGCGGAGTTTCTATAAAGCTTATTTTGTATGAAATTTGATGACATCTTAAATCTCTTTTTTAGCTATTGAGTGCAGCTTAACGTATATTTTTGGTTAATTTGCCCCGCAATAAACTGGCAACTAACTCAGGGCAAAAGCATGAAAAACTCAATACCCTTCAAGCACTTGTGACATATATTCTGGGTTCATTGCAGCCATTTTTTGATTTCGCTGTAAACTCACCTTCTTAGAAGTCTCCCGCTTGAGCAAATTTAACGCGATTCGCCGAGCCCCTGATTGGTTTTCCGCCGCATTGTCCCGATACACCTGACAGGCATCTTCGTTCATTCCCGCACCCAGCATCCAATGCAATTGGTTCTTTATGCCCCAGTGCGAACGAACCGCGTCTCCAAATTCCGCTACTTTTAATTTCGCTGGTGTACTGTAATACCGAATGCTCAGGTTTGCATGCTCTTCCGACTTGTTACCTCGCGTCGAAATAACGACTCCAAGTTTCTTTAAACCTGGCCATTCAAATTCTAAATCAACGAACTCTTCAAAAGGATCAAACAATAAGTACTGTCTTACTTCCTTTCTTCCATGACCCACCTGGGTAGTCTCATAGAAATCCAATTCATCCGTGTTCATTTTTTGAATCTCTCGTAAACTCAGACGGCTCTCGAAGGCATTGTGTAGCCGACCTTGGTTGCCTTTAACTGCTAATATGTAGTCCGCTTCTTTTTCCAAAACCTTTGCAGCAATTTTCGTTCGGCAGCCCATGGCATCAATCGTAACCAAGCAACCACTCAGATCCAAAATGTCCAAAAGCTCAGCGATCGCAGTAATCTCGTTAGATTTTTCTGATGTTTGTCTCAGCGCAAGCACCACACTACTTTCAACGCAAAAGGCGCTGACCATTTGTATTTCACATTTACGTTTCGATTTATTGTACGAACCTCGCACCGCCTTTCCATCGATTGGAATAACCTTACCGTCGATAGGTTGATAACATCCTATCCATGCTGCGAAACATACATGAACCTTTTTGGACTTAAACGACCCGTCCAACTATTGTGTCCCATTCTGTGGCCGCCTGATCTTGTGAGGAAGATCGGTTTAAAACGACTAACTGCCTAGCTGCGTGCTATTTTATAGGATTTGATCAACCGGAATGCCAAATACGATTGAAACATTAGAATGGTTGAATTAGACAAAATAGACGATATTGCTGCTCCAGACCCTGCCATGGAAGGGATCAAGCTAAAGTTCAATGTAATATTCAACACCAACCCGATAAAACCAACGACTCCGTAAGAATTTGAACGACCAGCTGTCATTAATAGACAGCTCAGAGGTATTGATAACGCGCCTATCACTTGGGCGATAGCTAATAATGCAAGAGTTTCTTTGGCGAGAATATATTTTTCACCATATACAAAGTTAAGAATCTCAACGTCGTAACCAATCAATAAAGCAGCGCATGGGATCGCCGTGATAATTGAGAAGAGAAAGCTCATATAAAAATACTTTATACCCTCAGCATTTTTTTTGTTTGAGAAGCACTCACTCATCAACGGAGTCACTACAGATAACAAAACTGCCTGAGGAAATGTCATTAAATAGGTAAGTCGAAATGCGGCCCCAAATAAACCTGTTTCTCCAAAAGTTGATAACGGAGCTAACATGAGAACATCCATACGAGCCATTATTAACTTTGAGGAAGTTCCTATAAAAAGTGGTAATCCGCTCAGAATCCATCCTTTATAGTCGGTTACCATTTTTTCATTTGAAATCCACTCTCGAAATATTTGTCTTACTACGCGAATCACCAATGCGGCACATAAGATCGTTGCGATAGATAAAACTGCGATTGCTTCATCAAAATTTTTATATCCTACAAAAAGGGCATAGAAAAGAGTCATTCCTGGTATCAGGGTTTCTGCGAAAAAAATGCCAAGAGCTGCCTTTTTAAATCCAATCAACTGGTGCTTTTTCATTAGCAGCGCACTCATCGGCACTGCTAACACAGATGCGATAATAAAAGGTATTCTTAAATTCTCTGAAATTATATCCAAGATAGAGACAAGAATTGCTATAATAACGAACGTTAACGCGCTAATTGCAGTGACCCAATTCGAGGCAAAGAGAAAACCCGCTAACGCTCCATGATTCCGCTTAACACGTAGTTCCGGTATTTTTATGGTTGAAAGTGGATGCCATCCCAACGAGGTGACTTGGGCCAGCAGAAGAGCTGTACCCATGCAGTATATATAGGTTCCATATCCTTCGGGATCAATTTGACGAGCAATTACAGCTGCAGCAAGAAACTGAGCTATTCTCGCCATTACGCCACTCAACAATACTCTAATTATTACCTGGAGAAGTCCGGTGCCTTTCAACATTGTTGTCGCATAAAAGTACTCAGCTCTTTCACAATTTCCTGCCTTTTCCGGACGCAGTGACACTGATTCCGGCAAGCTAAAGTTTCGAATATCACCCGACCATCCTTCCGGGTGCTAAGATTTAAACGCCCTATCACAGCTTTGTGATCCGCCAGAACATCAATTGTCTGTCGGTTGTGCGCTGTTCCAGCGCCACATAGTTTATGCCACTATGGCGATGCTCTTTGTTGTACCAGTCAACGAACTGTTGCTTCCATTCCCTAGCCTGTTCAAAAGTTTTGAATCCGTTGACAGGACAACCGGGCAGAGCTTCAATGGCATGAACAGCTACTCAGAGTAGGCATTGTCACTGCTCACTACCGGTTCGCTATTCGACTATGCATGCCCAGGGCGAAAGCATGAAAAACTCAATACCCTTCAAGTAGTTGTGACATATATTCTGGGATCATTGCAGCCATTTTTTGATTTCGCTGTAAACTCACCTTCTTAGAAGTCTCCCGCTTGAGCAAATTTAACGCGATTCGCCGAGCCCCTGATTGGTTTTCCGCCGCATTGTCCCGATACACCTGACAGGCATCTTCGTTCATTCCCGCACCCAGCATCCAATGCAATTGGTTCTTTATGCCCCAGTGCGAACGAACCGCGTCTCCAAATTCCGCTACTTTTAATTTCGCTGGTGTACTGTAATACCGAATGCTCAGGTTTGTATGCTCTTCCGACTTGTTACCTCGCGTCGAAATAACGACTCCAAGTTTCTTTAAACCTGGCCATTCAAATTGTAAATCAACGAACTCTTCAAAAGGATCAAACAATAAGTACTGTCTTACTTCCTTTCTTCCATGACCCACCTGGGTCGTCTCATAGAAATCCAATTCATCCGTGTTCATTTTTTGAATCTCTCGTAAACTCAGACGGCTCTCGAAGGCATCGTGTAGCCGATCTTGGTTGCCTTTAACTGCTAATATGTAGTCCGCTTCTTTTTCCAAAACCTTTGCAGCAATTTTCGTTTGGCAGCCCATGGCATCAATCGTAACCAAGCAACCACTCAGATCCAAAATGTCCAAAAGCTCAGGAATTGCAGTGATTTCGATGGATTTATCAGGTGTTTTTATTTGACCAAGAACCTGATTGTTCTTGCTACAAAAAGCACTGACCATGTGAATGGCTTTCCGGTCATTTCGCTTTCCGTAGGACCCTTTCACTGTCTTCCCATCAACTGAGATTACTCTTCCATTCGTTAACGATTCAAAGCTTTTCGTCCAGGAAACAAAGCTCAGTTGAAATTGGTCGGGATCAATTCTTCAGATCACTCGCGCGATTGTAAATTGAGTCGGTACCCCATTGGTGAAATTACCGTATTGTTTCAACCATTCGAGTCGGAGTTCTCCGAAATCCTGAATCTCTTCCCAGGTCTCCGCACCTCCGATAACAGCACTCACTGTTAATAAAATTATATCAAATAATGGGTGTTCAATTTTCCAAGCTCGCCGGGGGTCTTCCACCGTTTTGAAATGCTCCAACATGGATGAGTGAGACATCTTACTCTTTGTCATTTAAATTTCCGATGACAAGAATCCACGAATCCAGGCTCTTTTTCTATCAATTTATGGGTTTAAATCGACTGACTGCTTTTTAATCTTAAACTTAACATTTCTTGCTTAATTAGTGAGCTTTTCATATTTTCGCCCTGACCATAGCATCGATCATTAATAGGTACCCTTTGATTTCAAGTAAATCCAACAACTCTGGGACCGTAGTAATCTCATTGAATTTTTAAGATGTTTGTCTTTTAGCAAGCACGACACGGTTACCTACACAGAAGGCGCTTACTATGTGTACGCCTCTTTCTTGCTTGGATTTATTGTACAACCCTAGCAAAGCTCTTCCATCAATGGCTATGACTTGTCCGCCGGTCTGATCGTGACAACTATACATCCACACCGAGACGCATTTCTGAGCTTTTCACGGACTCAAACGATCCATAACTCTAGCAATGGTATCATCACCGGGAATACCATTTTCGAAGTCACCGTATCATATTAGGCTCTCTAATCTACCCCGTTCAAAGTCTGATATATCCCCCCAGTCTGCGGTTCCACAGATCACGGCATATACGACTAACAGGACTATGCCGGTTAACTTCGGATCAACTTTGCCGGATTGTCGGTAATCTCGAATAATAGAAAAATACTCTATCAATTTTTTGTAACTCATGGAAACTTGCCTGATCTTGGTAGGAAGATCGGCTTTCAAAAGCCACAGTTTTGCTCTTGATGCCAGCAAAATCACAAAATTATTTACGCTTTATTCTTATATTCATAATCGTAGTATCCGTAACTATAACCATACTTTGAGCTAGATTTTCTAATACCGTTCAAAACAGAGCCCTTAATGGGGGTGCCGCTCAGTTCGAAACGTTTTTTGGCTAAATACACCTCTTTGAGTGTACTTAATTCGTGCCTAACGACCAACAAACAAACACCACATTGGCGACTGATAATAGACGCATCAGTTACTGCGAGAATGGGAGGAGTATCGATGATGACATAATCAAATTGCTTACGCACGACGTCCATTAATTCAGTGAAACGCTTGTCCATTAATAGCTCAGAGGGGTTAGGCGGTATTTCACCTCGCGATAGAAACATTAAATTGGGGATACCGGTTTGTTTAATTGTCTTGTCCAGATCCATTCTGTCTATCAACAAGTCTGACAAACCACCTTTAGCCTCATGACCAAACATAGTATGTAAATATCCACGTCTCATATCAGCATCAATTAGCAGCAATTTCTGACCTGATTGAGCAATAACGGCAGCTAAGTTAGCAGAAACGAACGACTTCCCAACCATTGGTGTAGCACCACCAATCATAATTATATTATTTTTCGAATCCAACATCGCAAAGTGAAGGCTAGTCCGTAAGCTTCTCAAGCATTCGATCGAAGTATCAGTCGGATCATCCTCTGCAAGCAACGTAGTTCGTCGCGCAGTTTTTCTGGAATCTTTACCTTTAGACCCACGGCTAAGTTTTACGTTTTTCATCTTGTCCTGTGCAAGAGACAGTGGTATCGACGCATATATGGGTAACCCAATACTTTCGAGTTCTTCGGGGTTTTTAATGCCTGGATTGATGAATTTTCGGACCAGTATAGCAATCACCGAAAATGAAAAACCCAGAAGAATGGCTCCTAGAACGATGAGTTTTTTCTGTGGGCGAACGGGATTATCGATATCCGCAGCAGCATCGTCAATTACTCGAACATTTCCGACAGATCCTGCTCTGACAATATCTAACTCCTGAATGTTGGCGAGCATCTGAGTATAGATCTCAGTGCTTACCGCTACATCACGTTTTAAACCGATTATTTCTTGCTGGGTACGAGGTAATGATTTTACACGCTCGTGTAATTCATTTTTACGCGTTACCAATGCAGTAAGCTGTTCCAACCATGATTTATAAACCGGGTGATCCGTCGTGTACTTTCTATCGAGCTCCGCCTTTTCTAGTTTTAGCGATGAAATATTTGATTCTATATCTACGACCTGATTGAGGAGCGATTCAGCTTCAACAGTAATATCTACGGACCCGGCTTTAACTTGATATTTGTTGAAAGCACTTTCTGCATTTTCAAGGTCTTCTTTAACTGCAGGTAGCTGCTGATCGAGGAACTGCAGACTCTTGGCTGCTTCAGCAGATTGGCGCTCCACATTTTGGTTGACATACGCTCGAGTAATGAGATCAAGAATCCTTTCAGCTCTGTCGGGAAGCTCATCTTCTATGGAAAGAACAATTATCCCGGTATCTATTCCTTTTTCTCTAATCGCTAAAGCATCCTGATAATTCTTTATACTGTTAAAACGTCGAAATTTTTCTAGAAAAAATACCCGACCAGGTAGAGCATTAATCTCACCAATTTCAATTTCGAGTCCAGATTTCTCATATCGCTTGTTGTTCTCGCCGGTCAGAATTAGATTGCCATCTGGAGAATATAACTTAAACTGATTTTTATTAAATATGTGAACCTCATACGGTTCTTCGTAGTTGTTATCTGGTATGGAAAATTTCTCGATAGTGATAAATTCGCCGAGTCTAACATATTGGGTTAAATCTAATTGATTTAATAATGGGATTGAGTCCAAGTTAATTTTTTTTCGCTGCAGGATATCGCCAATCAATGGGAAGTAGTTTGGTTCAATAACTAAATCCAGCATTTCCTTATCTACAGCGACACCGATTACTTTACGACTTTTTAATAGTTCAATCTCAGTTGAGGCGTTTGATTCAACACCGAATACCTCGCTAATTTCACTCATTCCCGGTAATCCACCGGTTTTTTCTTCCACCTGAAGAACCGCACTAGCTTGATATATTGGTTGCGATGCCAACGCAAAGAAAAGTCCAAGAATCGCAAACAACGAGGTTATTATCACGATGAAATATTTATGTTCAAGCAACGTAGATATGATGCTTAAAAAATTATGCATTTCGTTACTGTTATTTTCACTTACCATACGTGAGTCTAAATTCATAATTAGCCATAAAGTGTTTTTGTTAAATGGTATATCAGCGCTAATTTTAGGAGTTAGCTAATAAGCCTGCCTGGAATCATTTATCCGATCACTCGCTAATTAGGTCGATAGAAGCTGACTGATAAATCGATTCCATAGGGTAATTGAGGTCCGTGATACATAAACTACATCTCGCGGCTTAGATTGAAATCTGTCTGCTATTACGGAGCGTAACCGTTATTCAAGGGCTAAAGCATTAAAACTCAATATGCTTCAAGCACTTTTGACACGAAGTCTGGATTCATTGCTGGCATTTTTTGCTTCCTCTGCAGACTCGCCTTTTTCGTTGTCTCGCGCTTTAGTAAATTAAATGCGATTCTGAGCGAGCCCGAAAGGTTTTCTGCTGCGTTATCTTGGCACACTTAACAAGTGACTTCTCTCATCCCCACTTCAGACATCCAGTACAGCTTATTTTCATCGGCCTGCGCGAGCACACCGCTTCTCCAGATTCCTGTACCGCTAAATTCACGGACGTTATGTAAAAGGGAATGCTTTAATTCGTCGACTCTTCTGCTCACTTACCTCGTGATAATATCACCACTCCCTGCTTCTTAAGTTTCGGCCACTCAAAACTTAAATCAACAAATTCTTCGAACGGTTCAAACAGCAAATATTGTCGTGTTTCCTTTGGGCCTCGTCCAGTTTCCACCGTCTCATAGAATTCTAGTTTGTCAGAGTCCATTTTCTGAATCTCAGTGAAACTGAGCCTTTCTTTAAACGTAATTTATAACTGCCCTGATTGCCTTTGACCGTCACAAGTGATCCGCCACCATCGTTAGACAGCCCATTACGTCCAAGGTAACTAAATACCCCGATAAGTCTAATAGTGACAAAAGTTCAGTTGGAACTGCACTGGATCAATACGCCCAATTACCCGAGCAATGGTAAATTGGAATGAAACTCCATTTGAAGAATTCCTGTATTGCCTTAACCAGTCCAACCTTAATACAATGGAATCCTGTATCGCTTACCGTAAGTAAAATAATGTCGAACAGTTGGTGTACTACTTTCCATTTTTAGCTAGGATCTTCCAATGTTCTTAAGTGCTCCATGCACGACTTCTTGTTCATCGAATTTCCTTGTTTCTGTCAAAAGGAAGCTAATGAAACACTGCTATCACGTTAAGAAAATCGGTTAATTCTTGAGATGTTGCCTCTTTTCAAAATGGATAATATTCACTCAACGGATTGGATGAATGTTGTGCTTTTCATGCTTTGGCCCTGACCGCCATCTTTTGCCGATGAGGGTACACGGGATATGGTTGCATTCACTATGGTGCCTTCTCTCTGCATGAGTCCTTTGCTTCCAAGATACTTATTCGCCTCCTTCAAAAGGTTTTTGACGTCCATGCCTTTCAAGCGAATGACTAAATTTAAAAATGATGGTTTCTTCCGGAATCGGTCTGGTAATACCCAGTCCGGCAAAACGACGCATGGATTCAAATTCATAGAGTGAATCTTCCATTGCCCGATCGCTCAAATTTAGAATAGGTGCACACATTAAAGAGAAGTATTATGGAAAACTCGTAGGGAAGGCAACCGTTATCTGGCTTGTGATAGTATTTCTTGATCTTGCTTTCCAGTCGTTTCCAAGGAATCAATTCTTCCATCTGTTCCAGAAATTTTCCCCGACGGAACTTCCGCTTTTTGTTACTGTATTCTGCTTTTAAGCACCTTAATTGGCCCAAGCGATTCACCATTCGTGCTCTTGGCTGTATTATGCCATACCATTCCACTCAATTAGAGGTTCCCTAATTCATCACCTTCATATGGACTGCGTAATTTATCGTTTGATGAATTCATACTTAGCTTGATTGGTAAAAGAAAATTTGCCTGTTTATGGAAACTAATCATTTATAAAATCGCTGTAGCTCAATTTTCTTGTAGGTCATTAATTCCGTCAGCTGCAATAATAGTCGGCAATAATTGACTAATAAATCGATTCCATAACGTTATCGGCGCTGGGGATACATATACCACATCGCGAGGCTTCAGGCGAAATTTATCTGCTAGTACAAATCCAATAGCAGAGGAGGCGTCAAGGTGAAATACTTTAGCTTTATATACTGGATTCCCATCTTTATCATATTCAACATTCACATTTCTTAACACATAAACACCGTGTCCATCCGCTTTGGCTTCGTTGATTCCGTTTGCTTCTGACAACGCTTCAGCAAGGGTGGTGCCTGAACGGGACAAAAAAACGGACCGTGGGCGATTTACTTCCCCTAAAACAAATATCTTCATTCGATCATTTCTGGGAATATGAATGACATCTCCGTCTCTCAAGAGTATATTTTGACGTGACTCACCTTCTTCATATATGGACCGTAAAGATATATGTTTTGTTATGTTGTTTCTGGTAAATGAAACCGTTTCCCAGTCGGCATCTTCTGTTAAGCCTCCATGCTGCTCAATAGCTTCAATAAGTGTTATCGGTATATTAGTGATTGCTTCTGTTCCTGGTTGGAGAACAGCCCCAGACACGAGCGCCTTTTTACTATTGAAGCCCGCAACTCGCACATCTATCTGTGGATTCTTCACAACCGATGCTAATCTGCTAGCAATAAGATCACTAATCTTGGCTGTCGTCAGGCCTTCTACGTATAACTCTCCTGCATAAGGGTAAAATATTGTTCCATCAGCTTTAACCACCGTTCCAGACTCTTCCGCAGATCGAAATGCGCCAGCAGGTATTGTCAGTTCTGGGTGCTCCCAGACCACTATCGTCAATACATCCCCTGTTCCGATTTGATATTGATAGTTAGATTTTATTCGTTGGAGGGCCGTAGTTGAGATCGTTGGTTTATTCCAGCCCGAGCTTGCTTGCTTCGGATCTTTCCTCGTAACAGGTGGGCTCAAATAGGTGGAGTTAATATCTATATATTCTATTTCGGTACTCGCTTTTACATACTCTGGTGGCGCTTCGTTAAACCACAAAAGGCTCCTGTTCAAGCGGCTACCAGGTACTACTGTGCAAGCTGATATCGTTGAAATAACGAATAATAGTATGCAGTATTTTGTAAAACGCACATTTTGCTCCTGGCACATAATTTAAGCTCGCATGCTAATAAGACCGCTGTAAAACTAAGTTACTTTTCTAATTAATTGGGAAAGGTTTGTCACCCAATACCATGTATCTCATAGCAATGGTTAGCTTCAAGACTTTCTCAATTCGATGGAGTGCTCTTCTCCCAATAGAAAAAACTCCATATATTTGACTCGATCTTGGTCGTCTAAAAGAATTGTGTTTTGAGTGATTGTGTTATTCTCTGTTTTACAGGTTTGTTGAAAAATTTTATCGTTAGACTGAGTTAGTTCTTTATTCAGACTACCTGCATCCAACCAATTGCCACATTTAAAAGTCCCGATATATTGCCCCTGCTTGTACAACGAGTTCCAGTCTCGCCCAGAAATTATTTGCCAAAAATGCCGGAAAAGACCGAGTCTATGGGTTTCCCTGAGCGTAAAATTTTCAAGTACCACTGCATCGCCCAAATGATTAGAGAATATAATCGTCTCACCACTTTCGCTAGCGTAAACCGTGCCTTGATAGCCTCCAAATTGAAGAGTCCAGGTATACGGTAGTAACGCTTGCGTATTCTGGCTGCTTATATTTCTAACAGTCTTTAGCTGTTGCGATTTTACTGCACACCCCACGGACAAAAGACTCGAACATAATACAAGGAGGCAGGTAATGCGTCTTGTCTTTCCTACCATGACTTCATACGCTCTTTGTTTTCAGACAAAGAATCGAACCTGGCAGCCTGTTGGTCGTACCAAATAGTGCCACTAAATCCTTCCAACCGTTGTCCACCATCCCTTTGCACAGGCCGCACTCGTGCCATAAAGCTGCTACGCGTGTTTTTGCGAAACATCCCGTCCAAGGGGATCCTAAAATAGAAGCCCTTATCGAAACTGCCTTCGCCGAAGTCCTCTGATGAGACATCTGTGAAAGTGCTCCATATCCCGACGGACCAGCCATTTGCAAAGGTTCGGTGAAGCTCGATTGTGGTGCCTACGTCTTTAGCAAGATATCGACCAACATGGACTGCTACGTCATAGTTGTAAAACGGAGTGGCCCAATATGCGCTTAGGAACCCCGTTACGGTTTCGTACCCAGTGCTCCCAAAATCACTGTCGTAGTCTCTTTGCTCTACCCACGCCAATGAAGCGCCGAATCCCAGTCGCGATCGATAATTATGGTGAAGCACTTCTCCACCTACACCGGAGTACATGTCCTCCAATACGCCGCCAAAGTACCTGTAAGAAACTGTTGAACGCAAACTACCCCGCTTTTCCAGGTACAAGGCTTGTAACCGATCTTCATCTTCCAGATATTCGACGATATCCGTACGAACATGCGGTAAGACGGAGTTAGACGGGCGAGTGCTTTGATCGAAATTTTGATAGAAATTGAAGCGATAGGCCCCGCGTATCAAATGTTCGTTCGGGAGCGGAATGACTGAGCCTAAAGATACCCCTAAGCTGTAGCGAAGAGGATCGTCAGGATCAAACAGCTGGACTTGCGTTCCGAGCCCCACATCTAATGCGATTTTCTTTTTAACGAAGTTGGTCTCGAAATCCGTTTTCTCGGGAGCCTGATACTCCTCCAATTGCGGATAAAGCGCTAAAGGGTCATATTCATATTGTTGTAGCTCAGATGACGGGCGAATCACTCGCATGTTCAGAATCGTATAACCATTTTCTTCCGCTGTGAAAACAATGGTCTTCACAGAAGGTGGAAGATAAAGGTCTGCTAACGCTGTTGCCTTACTGACAGCGTCTGCCCAAAGAGGGTAATCCATGTTACCAATGCGAAGATAGGCGGTAGCTCCGTCGTCAGCTATTCCACCGTTCAGTAGAAAGACGCCTGAACTTTCCATCGCATGCAGCAGATTTTGATACCAAGTATTGTGATTTTGCTCGTGCATTGATTCGAAAAAGGCGTCGTCAAGCTTGTTCAGTCTTTTTGGCGTTTTACGAGAGGTATCGGTTTTCATTGCAATGCGAAGACCCCACTCTTCTTCAAATTGATGAGACAGTGTTAGCTGTAAATTGGGTGTCGGGCTCCATTCCAAACCATAGGAGAATTCACTATCAGGTGGCGTGGCTCCGAATGTATTAACATCAAATTGGCTGAGCTCAGTGTTTCTTTCAACCATGAAACGCAACGGCCAATTAGTAAATTGGTAGGACACGCCACCGAATATACCAATATGATCACCTCTAAAGAATGTATCCAAAGGAACTTCACCGGGCTTTTCAAAATTGCTACCTCGATTGCTAAATCGGTCATCTATGTAGGTCAGGGGATTTTTTCCGTCTTGAGTACTGGACATATCGCCCCAACCCATACCCAATGAAAAATCAAACCCTCCTACTTGTTTCGATGCCACAATATATTCAGATCTTAATCGGCCAGTACCCACTATATCTCTAAAGCCTACAGCAAACTGAGGCGCCCAATAGGTTTCTTCAATTAGGCGAAATTTAACTTCGAAATTTCTATCGTATTCCCCCAATTCCGGATCTCTATATCTGAATGTCGTTTCTAACCAGGGCAAAGCCTGATAAGTTAAGGCTATGGAACTGTCACTGTCCTGTGTTGCTACTGTTGTTGTAAATACCGCATCTTTTGACATTCTGGCCGTGGGCGTATCTATCAAGCCTGTTGTTCCATAATCTGAGCTATAGGCAACGTTTAAATTCAATAGAATTAACAAGGTTAGTAAACGCCGTATATTGAATTGCACTCTCATTAAAACAAACTAGCGCTTACGGTTTTCTATTAAGCGTTCATCGTGTTTCGTAGGCTTTGCCTTATCAGTGAATGAATCGGGTGCATCCGGATGTATCATCACCCCTAAGGGGATGCCAAGCTTTACTGCTTGGGAAAAGCTCAGAGTTGAAATTTTTGCGTTCGTTAACGGTGATACTTTGGTGCTCAACTGATCGAGGGAATCCGCGGCGTTGCTGCTTGTCACACCTTGCTCTTGAGCTGACGCAATTGCGTACACAGGTGAAAATAAAGCAAAGGCTACGATACAAATAACCAAAATATGGGTGGATGGTAAACTTCTTGAGTCGGTAATAGCTCGCCACAAACTTACTTTATTTTTCACAGTGCAGAATTCTCTTTCGGGCAACAACAAAGTAAGGTTAAGGATCTTGTTGCCTTACCAATTTCCAAAATAGTTTCAAATTTAACTCAACTATTCAACTCGAGTTTCACGACATTGACGCCCAGCTGGTGCTGCACACGATTTATAAACTCATTCAGAATTGAATCTTTGTTCAGAAACCGAATTGCGTACTCCCTTGCGGCATCATTTACCGGTTGATTTTCACTTAATGACAGGGATTCTTCAATCGCATTAGTAAACAACTCTGGGTTTTCAGGACTAATGCACGTATACACACCGGGATATTTACCCACAATTTTGAATAGCTCTGTGTTTTCATCCGCTGTTACAATTGCGTGGCCCCCTGCGGATAAAATATTAGTTAATTTAGAAGGTAGAACAGCATCAGCTACCCCCCTTCTCTGCACCACTAAATGTACATCCGCCATCGCCAGCATTTTTGGTACATTGTCCCAATTTTGCAACGGTTTAAATTCAAGATTGGATAATCCCGTTTCCTCAGCCAGTTTCCGTAGCCGCTCACTATGAGCACCTTCACCCACTATAAAGAATCTGACGTTCTCTAAACCACGTTGCTGGAATGTATACGCGGCATCAAGGACCGTTTCCAAACCTTGCTTTGCACCAATATTCCCCGCGTAAAGAACTATCTTTTCGTGGGCTTCCACTCCCCAGGATTTTCTGAGCTCGCGGCCATCTACGCTCGGATTAATGAATTCTGTGTCAGACCAATTCGGGAAATAAAGGAGCCTATTTTCTGCAACCCCCTTCACCCTCGCTTTGGCGAGCATGCTGTAGGATATACTCGAAACAATGTCGAACTTGGTTAATAAATAGGTTTCCATGCGGCTAACAAATCGTAGGCGCCGATTCCGCTTGGAAGATTTTGTGAGTTCCAAACCGAACATTGCGTCTATTTCGAAGTCCTGAATATGTAAAATCGATTTGGCACCGACCAGTTTACAGAACAAGAGCGCTAATGGTACGCAAAATAAGGTCGGCTGAACCACAAAAACCACGTCGGGCTTTCTGAATATTTTGCCGAACAAGGCAATACTGGAGGAGATCGCAAAAGACAACAGATGGATCAACCGCCGGACCACATTGGGATGCCTGGGTATAAAGGTAGGGCAGCGGGTCACATTTACGCCGTTTACCCGCTTACGACTGTAAGAGAATCTGGAAAACCCCTTATGTACCTTCCACTCCGGATAATGGGGTGGAGCGGTTATGACGTCGACCTCGCATCCGGATTTGGCTAACCACTCCGCCATTTCTCCATTGTATTTACCAATTCCCGTAAGTTCTGGTGAATAGTTGATTGAATAAAGTAGGAAACGAAATCCAGACACGTCTTCTTTCATAGCTGTCTACTCTTGGTGATCGGCATTGGTACGTTGGTTTGATTGCCGGGGATGTCCGTGATTGTACTGAAGAGTACTTGTAAATGGTCCTTACTACTCAAAAGTCAAGCCAAGGCTACCGCATGACATTGCAAGCTAAGTAGCGCTCCGCAAAATCTCAGGCGACAATCTCTACAAACACGCCGAATGCTACACCAATAGCGTTGTATTCTAGAGTTTTAACATATGGGTTGTTTTGATCTACATTGGAAAGGGAGAGGGTAAAAAACAGACTGATCTGAACGCAATTAACTCTGTGCCAGGAACGATCTTTAACTCTTTCCCCAAAAAATCAAACAACGCTGATACTGCTACTCAATTTTCGTTCGTTACAGGAGTACGACTACAAGGTTAGGCTTTCTAATTCTGTTGCAACACAGGCGTACAATATTCAAGCCAATTTAACTGCATAGACATTTCGAAAATCGAATACCCAGTTAAAATCGTAATAAAAGGTAAAGAGTTTAATCGCAACATGTGTAAAAACTATTTCAACACAAAGAAATGTGTAAGTTCTACCAATAAAACTGCGTGCGAAAGCGTATCTTTACGATGTCAGTATTCCGGTATTAAGATCGTGAAAGAGGTTACCACACCCACTCCTAAAAAAAAGCCCATTGGAATAATATTGCTTCTTTCTATGTGGAAATATCCATCAGCATCGTGGCTCTAAATCGTTTCTTTTGGTTTAAAAATAGCCGGTGGCTTAAATATTTCGCACTCTATCTGTACTTTTATTCTCAGATCCGCACCAACGAGGAGCCTTACCAGGTGGGCTAAAAAAGCATCAGGGCTGTTCGGAGTTACCAATCGAATGCCTTCAGAGCTTGATTTTCCCTTTGCGAAAATTGGAGAACAGTCACTAGCCAACATAACTCATAGCATCAACATTTGATCTGCAAGCGGACTCAATAGTAAAACTGAACGAGCGTATCAAACGCGCGCTCAACAAATCATTTTACTAATAACCATTGTAATTTTTTATTCCCGTTTTGCAGAATTAGCGGGTAACTGATTCACAATAAAGGCGCCCACAGTTTCAAATGGGTGCCTTTTGAAAAGGCTTTTTTGTTCCGATTACAGATTAGTTTGTTTAACATTCGTGGTATATAGTCTACGCGAATCAACTGTAGTGGATACCTGATGAGTTTCAAGCATCGCTGTGGGAATCGGATTAAAATACAACGTACAATTAACCATCTCTCGTTTATGCCTTAATAGCAATCCACGTTTAACTTAAAAAATAGGAGTACTGAATTGCTCGTGTAGTACTTCTCCAAAATTGGAATGGAACTAGACAATATCAGGCTCAATTCAATGCGTAGCAGTTTTTTTGCTTCCCTCATGATATTAGAGGACTAGAATACACAAGCATCATTTCTTAAATTTCATGCGGGGTATCGGCCCATCTTTTTCTGGCACTTCAATGGATAAAATTAAAACGGGTGAAGTTTTCTGATTTGAAGCTCGCTGTAAAAAACAGGAACCATCGTACAAAAATCTCCAATCAATACACGTAGGTCTGCAGTAAATATTTCAATTTGTTGTATTAGTCATAGGAAACTTAAAATGGCCAAGAAAGTAGCATTAATCACAGGCATCACCGGGCAGGATGGTTCTTATCTCGCGGAGTTCCTTTTGGATAAGGGCTATGAAGTCCACGGTGTTAAACGTCGTTCTTCCTTGTTCAATACCCAGCGGGTGGATCATATTTACCAGGATCCTCACGAAGATAACGTCAGCTTTTTTATGCATTACGGCGATTTGACTGATACCTCCAATCTGACCCGCATATTGAAAGAAGTTCAGCCGGACGAGTTTTATAACCTGGGAGCGCAATCCCATGTGGCTGTGTCCTTCGAGGCGCCTGAATACACAGCGGATGTTGATGCTATAGGCACTTTGAGAATCCTGGAAGCCATTCGTTTTCTTGGCTTGGATAAAAAGACCCGTTTTTATCAGGCATCCACTTCTGAATTATATGGTCTGGTGCAGGAAGTGCCGCAAACGGAAACCACGCCCTTTCATCCACGCTCCCCCTATGGCGTTGCCAAACTGTATGCCTATTGGATAACCGTTAACTACCGGGAATCCTATGGCTTGTATGCGTGTAACGGTATTCTTTTTAATCACGAATCCCCCCGACGCGGTGAAACGTTCGTGACACGCAAAATTACTCGCGCACTGGCTAATATCTCCCAAGGGCTCGAGAAATGCTTGTATTTGGGCAACCTGGATTCGTTACGCGATTGGGGACACGCCAAAGATTATGTGCGGATGCAGTGGCTGATGCTGCAACAGGAGCAGGCAGAAGACTTTGTTATTGCTACCGGCAAACAGATTTCCGTGCGCGAGTTCGTCACACTCGCAGCAAAAGAACTCGGCATCGGGCTGCGATTTGAAGGCGAAGGTGTGGACGAGGTGGGCGTGATTGAGAGTATCAATGGACATATTTGCCACAATCTCACCGTGGGCGATGTCATTGTTAAGGTTGATCCTGCTTATTTCCGTCCTGCTGAGGTTGAAACCTTGCTCGGAAACCCGGCCAAGGCCAAAGAGAAGTTGGACTGGGAGCCTGAAATCACAGTGGAAGAAATGTGTGCGGAAATGATTGAGTGTGACCTTAAGCAAGCTCGGCAACTGGCCTTATTGAAAGCGAACGGTTACGACATCAATGTTGCAATGGAAGGCTGATATGAAACGGGTATTTGTCGCCGGTCATAACGGTATGGTGGGCTCCGCTATTGTCCGACAGCTAAGCAACGAGCCAGAGATTGAACTCGTACTTCGCAGCCGTAGCGAATTGAATTTATTGTGCCAGGCCGATGTGCGTCAATTTTTTCTAGAAGAGAACATCGACGCCGTGTATCTGGCCGCAGCCAAAGTCGGTGGTATCGCAGCCAATAACAATTTTCCTGCGGATTTCATCTATGAAAATCTGATGATTGAATGCAATATTATTCACTCCGCGCACAGCGTCGATATTAACGACTTGTTGTTTCTGGGCTCTTCCTGCATCTATCCCAAGCTAGCAGAGCAGCCTATGAAAGAGTCCGCGTTGCTTACGGCTAAACTGGAGCCTACCAATGAGCCCTATGCCGTTGCCAAAATAGCCGGGATTAAATTATGTGAGTCCTTCAATCGTCAGTACGGCCGTAATTATCGGAGCGTTATGCCAACCAATTTATACGGGCAATACGATAATTTTCATCCTGAAAATTCTCACGTGATTCCGGCGTTAATGCGGCGCTTCCATGAAGCAAAACAAGCCGACGACGAATCCGTTGTCGTTTGGGGTTCCGGTAAACCCATGCGTGAATTTTTGCATGTGGACGATATGGCAGCCGGTTCTATTTTTGTAATGAATGTTGATAAACACATCTACGACCGCTGTACCGAGCCGATGCAATCGCATTTAAACGTCGGTACCGGCGAAGACTGCACCATCGCTGAACTCGCTCACACTATGGCGGAAGTGGTCGGCTTTAAAGGCCAGGTAAGCTTTGACTCCAGCAAGCCCGATGGCGCCCCGCGAAAGCTGATGAACGTGGATGCGTTAAAGCAGTTGGGCTGGCGCTATTCCATTGAACTTAAAGAAGGCTTAGCTATGACCTATGACTGGTTTCTTGAGAATCAGGATAACTATCGAGCCTGACAGCGACTTACTTAATCTACTTTAAGAACGTACCGCCCTATGTTCACATAGGGCTGAAATAGAGAAACAACGTTCGCCCGGGTTAAGTCCGATATAATCGGCATTGGCGTACAACAGTGAGGAATGTACCAGAACTGGGTGTAAAGAATGAAACCGATAGCGGTTATCAGCTTGGTTGACTGCTTGTGTTTCGACAACAGACCAGAGGGGTTGGTTGTATATTCCGCTTTGTCTGTGCTTTTTAGTAGTGATATAAGAAACAACAAAATTAAGTGAGCGTAGATAAATCGCCCCCAATCGATGGCCACGGCGAAGAGTGCTAATGAGCCAATACCGATAGCCAATAACATCAGCGTGATCCTATTATTCCGGGTCAAATACCCTAGGTTTTTGCGAATGGGTAAGTAAGCGACCGCTGCCAATACTACGGCTAAACCATAGTATGATAAGTACGCTCCCTCCGTGATGAATTTTTCAACTGCGCCCAATCCGAGCTCGGTAGAAAACGCCAGCCAATCCAGTGACCCCCCTACCAAGGCATAATCAGCGTCAATCAACGATTGCTTGATCGCATTAACCTGCTCAAGGGAACCGGAATAGTTGAGGCTAATTAGAAAGCTGACGATTGACATAGCCACCAACGCAAAAAGTTTGGCTATATTGCTTTTGTTCATGTCTGCTTTATAAAAATAGACAATTAAAAAATAGGGTAAAAAGATTGCCAGCATTTCGTGTGTCAGTATTAATGCCGGGTACACCAGCAATATTAAATGGAACGTTTTCCTGAACTTCATTACGTTAGAATTATTCGCCGCATACACTGCGTAAGCCAACAATGCGAATACGATGATTTCCTTCCGAGATCCACCTTGAAGGTCATTTATCTGAAACGTGAAAATAAACGGAGAAAATATTAACAGCAGATAAGCGGTAATATTGTTCGACTGTTTGAGTAAAAGATAGGAAAAGCCGAAATAGGTTGCATACAAAAATAGCTGCCAGCAAAGCACAACCAGCCCGGCAGAAAGATCAGTGAACTCTGAGAATCGAAAAACCCCTTCCCCGAACAGACCCCGCCTAATCATCCCCCCTTGATAATTTATCAGCCAGTCACCCATCATCCAGTCATTGTGAGTCAAGTACCCATTGAGCGCAGCAAGGGCGGTCGTGATAAATATAAAGAGAAGGTAATAAGGTAAAATACGGCGAAGCAATATCTCCACTGACGAACGGGATAGAGACTGGTTTCCGCTTTTAGTGTTGTTTCGGTCTGCTGTGGTTAACTGCATTCCCTGCAATCCTGTTGCCTGAAGTGGCGGTCACTTATATAACAGGCAATTGGATGCCCTGCCAAGATCAAAGTTCAGACCCTCAATTACAGAGCTATCTCCCGGCTCGACTTTTTCGGCCTAAATCAACCTGTGGATAACTATGCCGGCATTCTTGCGATGGGTTCTACTACAGCTTGCCATTAGATTGGTTATAATGGCCGGGAAAATCAGAAGCTGATTGCAGGCAATCTGAGCCCTATACATAATTAGGTATTCTGTTTCTTACCAAATGAGTTTAAGTACGACCTTAACCATTTCACTTCAACGCACATTAGCGCGAAAAGAATATTGCCCATGAAATATAAAGGAATAATTTTAGCGGGAGGCAGCGGCACCAGGTTGCACCCACTGACCCACAGCGTGAGCAAGCAGCTTATGCCGGTTTATGATAAGCCGATGATCTATTACCCCCTTTCTACACTGATGCTGGCGGGTATTAGGGACATACTCATCATCACAACCCCGCGTGATTTACCTTCATTTCAAAACCTGTTAGGTGACGGATCCCAATGGGGTATTAACCTCAGTTATGCGGAACAACCCTCCCCCGACGGATTGGCCCAAGCGTTTCTGATTGGCGAGGAATTCATAGGCAATGATAATGTTTGTCTGGTTCTGGGAGACAACATTTATTATAGCCAGGGCTTTTCTGCCCGCTTGCGTAACGTTGCGAGTCGGGACAAAGGCGCAACCGTATTTGGCTATTATGTCAATGATCCCAATCGCTACGGTGTGGTCAACTTTGATAGCTCAGGAAATGTAATTGATATCGAAGAAAAACCCGCTAAACCTAAATCTTCTTATGCCGTTACCGGACTGTATTTTTATGATAACGATGTCGTTGATATCGCAAAATCCATAAAACCCTCTCCGCGCGGTGAGCTGGAAATTACGGACGTCAACAAAGCCTATCTGAAACGGGGCGATTTGAAGGTTGAATTATTGGGCCGCGGCACTGCCTGGCTGGATACCGGCACACACGATTCCCTGTTCGATGCGGGTAACTTTATTAAGTTAATTGAGGAACGACAAAATCTGAAAGTGTGCTGCCCCGAGGAAATTGCCTTTCGACTTGGATTCATTAACGATACTCAGCTGGAGACTCTTATTCAGCCTTTGATAAAGAACGGTTATGGGCAATACCTGCAAAAAATTCTGAATGACAATACGCCAACTAAGGACCCGCTCTAAATGAAGTTTGTGAAGACACAGATACCCGAAGTAATTCTGATTGAACCCCAGGTGTTCGGTGATGAACGCGGTTTTTTTATGGAAACTTGGCGTAACAGTTGGCTGGAAGAGCTTGGCATCGACGTCGAGTTCATACAGGATAATCACAGTATGTCTCGAAAAGGGATATTACGAGGTTTGCACTACCAGATTCAGCAGCCGCAAGGCAAGTTAGTGAGAGTGGTACGGGGCGAAGTTTTTGACGTCGCTGTGGATTTAAGACGCGAATCCCCCACTTTCGGCAAATGGGTTGGTGAAATACTTTCGGAACAGAACAAGCGCATGCTATGGGTTCCACCCGGTTTTGCCCACGGATTTCTGGTGACCTCGGACGAAGCCGAGTTTGTGTATAAGTGCACCAGTTACTACGCGCCGGAGCATGATCGTACCCTGCTGTGGAATGATTCTAAAGTCGGAATTGACTGGCCACTGGATGGCATCAGTGAGGTTCTTCTATCAGAGAAAGATAAAGTCGGTAAGCCCTTTGACGAAGCAGATGTATTTGAGATGGATATAAAATGAAAATTTTAATCACCGGTTCAAACGGTCAGCTGGGACAAGCATTAATAAAAGCCTTGTCTGATCATATTGTTTATCCTCACGACATTGATACTCTTGATATTACTCAAGCGGATGCTGTTGAGACCTGTGTCGCTGAGTTACAACCTGATTTCGTTATCAACGCCGCTGCTTACACCGCCGTGGATAAAGCAGAGTCCGATGTTGAGACAGCGGACGCAATCAATCATAAGGCTGTCGCCAATCTTGCAGAGGCTTGTGCGAACCACAACGTTCGCATGATTCATGTTTCAACCGATTTTGTTTTCGATGGTCGAAACAGCACACCCTATACCCCTGAAGATACGTGTAATCCCGTTAGCGTTTACGGGGAGACCAAACGTGACGGTGAGATTGCTCTGTTAACCAAATTATTTGAACGGGCAACCGTCGTACGCACAGCCTGGTTGTATTCTGAAACCGGCGCAAATTTTGTGAAAACCATGTTGCGGTTGATGCAAGAGCGGGATCAACTGAGTGTTGTATGCGATCAGGTTGGAACACCCACCAGTGCTTCCGGTCTGGCCAGAGTGATTGCACGCATGGTTGATAGCAATCAGTCGAATGGCATTTATCACTGGACCGATGCCGGTGCCGCCAGTTGGTATGATTTTGCTGTAGCTATTTATGAAGAAGCCAGGGCAATCAACTTGTTAAATAAAGAAGTGAACATTCTCCCGATACCGGCGCAAAACTACCCGACCCCGGCTGAACGTCCGCATTATAGTGTTCTGGATAAATCCCGCTGTTATACCGAGTTTGACCTGCCGGCAATCCATTGGCGGGTTGAATTACGAAATGTTTTAGTCGCTCTTTCACAACAGGAGAAGACCGTTGGCTAGATTATTAATAACCGGCGGCGCGGGTTTTATCGGTGTTAACTTCGTCTATTACTGGGCAGAAAAATATCCGGAAGATTTGATCGTGGTATTGGATGCCCTCACCTATGCCGGCAATCTTCCCAGTCTGGAACCGCTGATCAGCAAGGGTAAAATCGAATTTATCAAAGGTGACATCGGTGATCAGAATGTGGTTGAGACGCTGCTACGCGACCACCAGATCGATACCCTCGTCAATTTTGCCGCTGAAAGCCATGTAGATCGTTCGATAACCGGTCCGGATGCCTTTATCGAAACCAATATCATGGGCACTCATTCGCTGTTGAAAGCCGCACGTCAGGTTTGGCTGGTTGAGCAGAAAAGAGAAGATCACCGCTTTCATCATATTTCTACCGATGAGGTGTTCGGCTCACTGGAATCCGATGATCCCGCCTTTTCTGAATCCCATCAGTACCAACCGAATTCACCCTATTCCGCATCCAAAGCCGCTTCGGATCACTTGGTTAGAGCGTATCATCATACGTTCGGCCTGAAGGTGACTACCAGTAATTGTTCAAATAATTACGGCCCTTATCACTTCCCTGAAAAACTCATTCCTTTGTGCATTACCAATTTGCTGCACGGTAAGAAGCTACCTATTTATGGCGATGGACAGAACATACGAGATTGGTTATACGTTGAAGATCATTGCATCGGTATCGATTTGATTTTACAAAACGGTAAAATCGGAGAAACGTACAATATTGGTGGCGTGAATGAGTGGGACAATCTTTCACTGGTAAAATTACTATGCAAAAAAATGGACGAGTTTTTTGCCAATGATGCGTCTTTGAAAGCGCAGTATCCCGATTCATTTCCAGCACTGGGTCAATCCTGTGAATCTGCTCTTGAATTCGTTACTGACCGGGCCGGGCATGATCGACGTTATGCTATCGATGCCGATAAAATTGTCGATGAGTTGGGCTATTCACCATCCGTTACCTTTGATGAAGGCTTGGTGAAAACCATCGATTGGTTTTTGAATAATGAAGAATGGTGGACCCCTTTACTTATCAAACGGTAGAAATCAGGGCTTTCCACATTCCTTTTTTATATTTTTGAAATATTCTTCGTTAAATTGCTGAGGTAAGCGCTCCGCTTCCTCAGTTAAACCCAGTTTTCCGGGACTGACGATTGTATTGTATTCCCAGGCCAATTCACCGCCCGGTGTTACTTCAATAGCCCGGCCCATCCATTCGTTGATCAGCAGATTGCCGTTTGTTAGCCACTGGTGTTTGCCCATTATATTGGAATAAAAGGGCACCTCCCGGTTGCCTTTAAACAGTACTCTGGTTTCGCCACTTATTGCGTTTTTACCCAGTATTCTGCTATGCGATTTTTTAGCATCGGAATCGACATTATTGTTATCAAATAACGTAATCGTATTTCCGTCAAAAAAATCCGGATCATGCTGTCGCACGAACTCATAAGACATTTGGTATTTTATTTCCCAATCCGAATTGAACACAAAGACCGTATTTATATTACGTAGGGAAATCATCACGTCGCCTTTTTTAAAAAAGCCTTCTTTTTTGTCGCCGGTAAACACTTCCACATCGTTAAGATGAAACATATCTCCTTTTACATAGGGGAAGTCATTTTCAATCGAATTGGCGTATAAGGCGCCCTGAAGACGGTTATCGATCAACAGATCAAATACCGATTTTTCCAAAAGAATTTCTCCTTGGGGAGACACCTTTAATAGAACAGGCTCGATAAACCCAGGTTGAATCAGCGGTAACTCCGGGATAGGAGCCTCATGATCTCGTTGTGCAGATACCCAGATATTTTCATCGTCATCGATAAAAACCGAATGATGCGTTCTGTAAGGCAGCTTCCAATTTAGATTTCCACAGGAATCCAGGCTAACTAATGATAGGTGTTCAAAGTTAAATACCAAATCACCATTAGCCAGGATTTGAGCGCCATGGATATGCGTTCCCGGCCGCTCCTTTGGTATTTCCCGTTCTTTCAGATAATCGGGAGATTGAGGCCAGATATCCTGCCATTCAATTTTCCAGCGGTGCAACACCTCACCTCCGGAATTAATGACTTTGACTGCCAGACTGCGATCCGCTTCGACATTAACAATTTTCGTCAATCCCGGTGCCATAAGATCTGCTTTAGCGACAGTAACAAGCTCAGTTTTATCCGTTTCTGTTATGGTCCAATCACTGTCTGGATTGCTGATTTGATGAAATGCGAATACAGCGTTGTTAATAACCGATGCAGGAAACCAATTATACCGATTGGCAAAAAAGCCGTAGACCATACTGAAAAGCATGAGGCTTACAATGAACATCACTAGCGGGGGTTGTATTGAACCGTTGGCGTTTTTCCATCGAGCGTCTACTTCCATTTCCGAATACATCCCTGAAATTTGAATCGATTAAACCGCTAAGCAGTGGACTACTTGCCGATACAAAAACTGGAGAAGATTTTTCCGAGCAGATCATCTGGTGTAAACCGTCCGGTAATTTCTCCCAGATATTCCTGAGTAAGACGCAGATCTTCTGCAAGTAGTTCCCCCGCGCCTGCGAATTGCAACTGGTCTTTCCCTTGCTGAAGCGCCGTTTTTGCTTTGCTTAGTGCATCCAGGTGTCGTTGTCGTGCAGTGAAACTGCCGTGTCCTTCACCAGCGTAATCCATTACCGATTTTAAGTGTTGCCGTAACTGATCAACACCCTCACCTGTTTTAGCTGAAAGTTTTATAACAACGGCTTCGCTTGGTTTTTTAATGTGGATATCGGCTAGATCGGTTTTATTGATAATCAACGTAAGCGGTGTTGCCGGCGGGAGTTGTGCTTCAAACTCGGGCCAAACAGTGGATAACCCAATGTTGCCGGGATCTGGAAGCGAAGCCAGCTGAGTGGCATCCATCAAAACCAATACCCGATCCGCTTGTTGTATCTCCTGCCAGGCCCTGCGGATACCCTCTTGTTCAACTTCATCCGGGCTTTCTCTCAATCCGGCGGTATCGGTGATGTGCAGTGGCATTCCGTCGATATGAATATGTTCACGCAACACATCCCTGGTGGTTCCGGCGACGGACGTTACGATGGCTGTCTCCCGGCCGGATAGCGCGTTCAACAAGCTGGATTTTCCCGCATTGGGTTTACCGGCAAGCACAACCTTCATCCCTTCCTTCATTAATACGCCGCGGTTCGCTTCTTTAAATACGGCATTTATTTGGTCAAGAATGGCATTAAGGTCGTTCATTACTTTGCCATCAGCCAAAAAATCGATTTCCTCCTCCGGGAAATCAATGGCGGCTTCAACGTACAATCGTAATTCTATAAGCTGTTCAACGAGCTGATTTATACGATCTGAAAAGGCACCCTGTAACGAACGCAGCGCACTGCGTGCCGCTTGTTGGGACGATGCATCAATCAGATCGGCCACCGCTTCCGCCTGGGCCAAATCCATTTTATCGTTCAGGAATGCCCGTTCTGAAAATTCTCCGGGGCGGGCCACACGAGCGCCCAGCGATACCACCTGATTTAGTAGACTGCCCATGACGACGGGCCCGCCATGGCCTTGCAGTTCAACCACATCTTCTCCGGTAAAGGAATTCGGACCTGGAAAAAACAGCGCTAAGCCCTCGTCCAGAACATGGCCTTGTTCATCGTGAAAGCGACAGAAATGGGCGTGACGTGGGCGGAAGGAATTTTGTTTTTTACACAGGATACGGGCAATGCTTTCAGCTTGGGGGCCGGACAGACGAATAATTCCGACACCGCCCCGGCCGGGCGGTGTCGCTTGTGCCGCTATGGTCTCATTAGGATAGGCGCTCATTGGCTATCGAATCCTGACCAAAAAGTTACGTACTGCCTTCCGCTTCTATACGCTTGGTAATGACGTATTGCTGAGTAATCGACAGGACGTTGTTTGTTACCCAATACAATACCAGACCTGCCGGGAACCAAAGGAACATCACAGTGAAGATGATCGGCATTAGTTTCATTACCTTGGCTTGCATCGGATCGGGCGGAGCCGGGTTGAGCATTTGCTGCACCCACATGCTGCCCCCCATGATTAATGGCAATACAAAATAGGGATCCATTACCGATAGATCATTTATCCACAGCATGAACGGAGCCTGGCGCAATTCCACACTTTCCAGCAAGGCCCAATACAAAGCCAGAAATACCGGCATTTGAATCAGAATGGGTAAACAACCGCCCAATGGATTAATTTTTTCTTTTTTATACAGGCCCATCATTTCTTGCGACAGCTTTTGCCGGTCATCAGCGTATTGCTCACGCAAACGGGTCATTTCCGGCGCGACCTTCCGCATCTTGGCCATAGAACGGTAACTCAATGCGGAGGGGTAGAAGAAAAACCCTTTTACCATCATCGTTAGCATAATAATGGCGAAGCCCCAATTGCCCGTCCAGCTATGGAAAAGCTGAAGGAACCAGAACAGAATTTCGGATATGAAGAATAGCGGACCGAAGTCCACCACCAGATCCAGCCCTTTATCCGGTAACAATTCTTTCAACACTTTTTGGATTTTGGGACCCGCATAAAATTGCGCTGATAAGGTTTCACTGGTACCAGGCGCTACGGACACTTTCGGTGTGGTGAAGCCAATTATATTGAATCCCTTGGCAACCCGGGTGGTGTAGTGGTGTGTCTGTTCCTGATTCGGAATCCAGGCGCTCATAAAATAATGCTGAACCATCGCCAGCCAGCCGCCGGGTATCCGTTTATTCAATGGCGATTCAGCCATCTCATCGAATTTAATTTTGTTATACCGTTTTTCCTGATCCCAATAGGCTCCGCCAAGAAAGGTCGGCAAACCAAATCCAATGTTGCTGTCTACGCCCGGGTCCGGCGTGCCGTCACGTTTGATCTGACCGTACATTAGCCCTTGCCAGGCTGCATTGCTCTGGTTATCGATGGTGAAATCAACGTTTACCGCGTAACTGCCTTTGCTGAACGTAAAGGTCTTTTTGATCTGAGTGCCATTTTTCTGATTAAACAGCAGATCAACTTTGAGAGTTTCCCCTTGCGCCGCATCAGCACTCATCGAGTAGGAGGTTTTGGCACTCGAGTATTGCGGTCTTCCAGCTTGGCTGCTATCCGGACCATCGGGTCCTATCAATCCGCTCTGTGCAATGTAGGTATGCGCAGAAGTTGAATCCAGCAGAGTAAAAGGAACGTCCGGCCGTTCCAGTGAAACCGGATAATCCTTGAGACCAACGTGCACAATATCGCCGCCGACCGGATTAATGGTCACCTTCAGCACATCAGTTTCGACCAGGATCATACCTTTGGCGGGGGTTAACGCGTCAACTACTGGGGCTTCGGTGGCGACTGCCGGATCCACGGGAACATCTTCGGTTGCGACACTGGCTTCGGAAGGTACGTCTCCAGCTTCGTCGTCTGAAGGCTGTGGATAACTTTGTGTATTAGTATCTGCTTGCTTCGCTTGGGGGGAGCCTACGTAATCTTCCTGCCATTGCAGAATCATCAGGTAGGAGACAATCGCCAAAGCGCCAATCAATATTGTTCGTTGCCAGTCCATCGTTACTTACTGTCTTTTGGATGAGTGTGGGTTGGATGGGTATCTGTTCCGGGCACCGGATCATAGCCGCCTTCATGCCAAGGATGACATTTAGACAGCCGCCGCAAGGTTAACAGGCTGCCGCGTGCAATGCCATAGTGTTGAATAGCTTCCTCTGCATAACAGGAGCAGGTGGGATGAAAACGGCAATGGGGCGGCATCAGCGGACTGATCGCGTTGCGGTAAAAGGTGACTAGAATCAGAGCGATTTGTTTCATTTCGGAGATTCTGCCCGCGGCGTAGGTTTCTGTGCTGGGGGATTATGACAGCGTTGCACCAGTTTCGGCCAATATTTATTGATTTGGGCTGCCAGGTCTTTCTGTGGGATCTGGGCACTGCCTGGACGGGCTAATATCACGATATCCAAGCCAGCCAATTGGGATTGGGACAGTCTGAATTCGTTTCTTATGATACGTTTGAAGGCGTTGCGGTCTACTGCTCGTTTGAGATGCTTCTTGGCAACGACAAGACCTAGTCTGGCGGGTTGTTCGGGATCGCTACGGCGGGCAAGAATCAGGAAAAAGGTATGACTGATACGACCTTCAACCCCGTCGAAAACTCGTTTGAATTCGCTAGGGTTGAGAAGTCTTTGGTGGCGTTGAAACGAAAATGGGCTCACGCCACCGAATCATCTTACGCAGACAGACGCTTACGGCCTTTCGCGCGACGGCGAGCCAGAATCTGACGTCCGCTTTTGGTTGCCATGCGAGCACGGAAGCCGTGATTTCTTTTGCGCTTCAGGTTGCTGGGCTGGAATGTTCTTTTCATGTCGAAACCACTTTAACTTGAGTTAAATGACGTTTATTTGTCCGGATGGACAGAACATCATCACTGAAAAATGAGGCGCAATTCTATGGCGCCGGGATGCGGATGTCAATGGGGAAAATCATCTGGGTTTTCAACAGTCCACAGGTCGTAATAATAATATTAATATATATAAAGATATTTTTATGATTGTTGTTATTAGTGTTGATAGTTTCTGTGGATAACCTATTAAAATATAATTAAAACAGATAGTTAGACGAATGATAACTGTGTGGCAAAAAACGGTATTAGCTGACCGAAAGCTGCGGATGGAATTGTGGATAACCTTACCATGTGGGTAAAACCCGATTTAACCCACTTTTCGCACCCAGGATTCAACGTACTTTGTTCAGGACTTATCCACAAACGAAATTTTTCAACCAAAAATGAATATTCTGCGTCAAAAAATCTTTTCCTCAGCTGTGGATAAGTCGAGATTCGGGGTATATCATTCCTCTTCAATTTACCTTTTCTGATTTTTACCGGGGGCTGCCAAGTGGGAAGTTCGCTCTGGGGGCAATGCCTTGACCGTTTACAGGAAGAATTGCCTTCGCAACAGTTTAATATGTGGATTCGCCCACTTCAGGCGGAGGAAGACGGTCCTCAATTAAGGCTGCTGGCGCCGAATCGTTTTGTACTGGACTGGGTCAACGAAAAATTTCTCAACCGTATTTCGGAATTGATGAGAGAGATTGCTATAGATGAAGAGCCGTTGACGGTGGTGTTGGCGATCGGTTCCCGTCAAAGCAGGCCCACGGCGTCCGTGGTGGATACCTCTACCGGCCCGTCCGGTCGCAGTGTGACCGTGGTAGCTCATGATGTGTCGCGGCGGTCAGATAACAGCGGTCAAAGTGAACTGGATTTACCGGACACCAGACCTAAGCCGCCCAAACGTGAAGTGGATGTTGGCGGCACGATTAAACATAAAACCAATCTTAATCCTTCCTTTATATTCAGTAGCTTTGTCGAAGGTAAATCGAACCAGTTGGCCAGGGCTGCCGCTACCCAGGTTGCAGAGAATCCGGGACAGGCCTATAACCCTCTTTTTCTTTATGGTGGTGTCGGCTTAGGTAAGACCCACTTGATGCACGCTGTGGGTAATTTCATGATGACGCAGAACCCGAATGCCAAGGTGGTGTATCTGCATTCAGAGCGCTTTGTTGCTGATATGGTGAAAGCGCTACAGATTAATGCGATCAATGAATTCAAACGCTTTTACCGTTCGGTCGATGCGCTATTGATTGATGATATCCAGTTCTTTGCGGGTAAAGAGCGTTCCCAGGAAGAGTTTTTCCATACCTTTAATGCCTTGCTGGAAGGCGGTCAGCAAATGATCTTGACCAGTGACCGTTATCCGAAAGAGATCATGGGGGTTGAGGAACGTTTGAAATCGCGTTTCGGGTGGGGATTGACGGTTGCAGTCGAGCCCCCGGAGCTAGAAACCCGGGTGGCCATATTAATGAAGAAGGCAGAACAGGCTAAAATTAATTTGCCGGACGAAGCTGCTTTTTTTGTCGCCCAGCGGGTACGTTCAAATGTACGGGAATTAGAAGGCGCGCTGAAGCGTGTGATAGCGAATGCACACTTCACGGGCAAGCCGATCTCTCTGGAATTTGTGAAAGAATCGTTAAAAGATCTTCTGGCACTGCAGGAAAAACAAGTTAGCATAGATAACATACAGCGTACCGTAGCCGAGTATTTTAAAATCAAGATGGCTGATATTTTGTCAAAGCGACGCAGTCGTTCTGTTGCGCGGCCGCGCCAGATTGCAATGGCGCTGGCAAAGGAGTTAACCAACCACAGTTTGCCTGAAATCGGTGATGCCTTTGGCGGCCGGGATCACACTACCGTGTTGCATGCGTGTCGCAAGATAAAGGAGCTAAGAGAAGAGAGCTCCGATGTAAGAGAAGACTATACTAATCTTTTAAGGTCGTTAACATCATAGAGTTAGTGATTACTAACTTATGGGGTAGGTTATGAATTTTACCATTGAAAGGGAAAAATTATTAAAACCTCTGCAACAGGTTGCCGGGGTTGTGGAGCGTCGGCAAACATTGCCGGTGCTTTCCAACGTGTTGATGGTGATTGATGGTGATCAATTATTGCTCACTGGCACTGATCTGGAAGTGGAATTGGTCGCTCGTGTCACCCTCGACTCACAGTTTGAAAATGCAGAAATTACAGTTCCAGCGAAAAAGTTATTGGATATCTGTAAATCATTGCCCGAAGAAAGCAGCGTCCAATTTATTCTTGAGGACCAAAAGTTATTGGTGAAGGCCGGTCGTAGCCGGTTTAGCCTGGCTACCCTGCCCTCAAACGAGTTTCCAAATCTGGAAGATGCCAGTGGTACTACCCGTTTTTCCATTAACCAGGGTTATTTGAAATCGGTTATTGACCGCACCGGTTTCGCGATGGCGCAACAGGACGTTCGTTTTTATCTGAACGGGATGCTATTTGAGGTTTCAGCCAATTTACTCCGGGCTGTGGCCACTGACGGGCATCGCCTAGCGCTTTGTAATGCAGAAATCCAATGCGAAGTGGACCAAGCTGTGCAGGCTATAGTTCCACGAAAAGGCGTGCTTGAGCTGTCCAAGTTGTTCACTGATATGGACGCGGATGTTTCGGTATCCTTGAGTAGTAATCATATTCGAGTAGAAGATACGGATTTACGCTTCACCTCCAAGCTAATTGATGGGAAATTCCCTGATTATGAGCGTGTTTTACCTAAAAATAGTGATAAAACTGTTATCAGCGATAAAGACGAGATGAAGCAGTGTTTTTCGAGGGTTTCCATTTTATCCAATGAAAAATATCGCGGCGTCCGAATTAGGTTGTTGGATGGCAGTCTCACAACGGTCGCCAATAACCCGGAGCAAGAAGAAGCAGAGGAAACGATTAACGTTGATTATCACGGTGCGGAGTTGGAGATTGGATTCAATGTGAATTATCTGCTTGATGTAATGAATGTCATCCGTAGCGAGAACGTTAAAATTCTGATGGCTGACTCCAATAGTAGTGCTCTTATTACCGACGCTAACGATGAGACCGCGTCTTATGTAGTTATGCCAATGCGTCTATAGCCTGAATGTTTCTGGAATCTCTGGAGGTTACTCATTTACGTAATCTCCAGCATCTCAAAATCTCCCCTCACCCCAAAACCAACTTTATTGTGGGCCGCAATGGCTGCGGTAAAACTAGCATTCTTGAAGCAATTTCCTTGTTATCCAACGGCCGTTCTTTTCGGTCTGTCGATCCCAAAAAAGTGATATCCCACACAGCTTCCGAGTTAGTAGTTTTCGGTGGTGTTAATCCTGGCAACGGAAGCGGACCCGAGAAACTCGGTATTTCGAAAGGGATGAATGGCTCTACTCTCGCCCGTATTGATGGAGAAACACAGAAGCGCATCTCATCGTTGGCGATAAAGCTCCCTATTGTCAGTATTGATACAGGTTCGATTGAACTTATTGACGGTGGCCCTGGTTTGCGGCGTTCTATTTTGGATTGGGGTATGTTTCACGTGGAACATACTTATCTTGATATTTGGCATCGATATAGAAGAGTCTACAAGCAAAAAAATGCGCTGTTAAAGTCAACGAAAGTCATATCCGAAAACGATCTGAGCTACTGGAACCAACAGTTAGTCAACGAAGGTCAACTTATCGACGATATGCGTGGAAAGTACATAGCCGAGCTTAACGCTCAATTTCAGAATATAGCCTCGAACTATTTTAATATTGCTGAACCCGTATCGCTCCGGTACAAGTCCGGTTGGAATAAACAGAAATATTCAGATTTATACCAATGCCTGGAATTAAATGCGAGAACCGAGATCGAACGGAAAACCTGCCTGTACGGGCCCCATAGAGCCGATATGGTGATCAGTTGGTCAGACGGCATGGCTAAAGATATATGCTCCAGAGGGCAGAAAAAGCTGGTATTATACGGGGTTAGACTCGCACAGGTAGCTGTGATGAGGGCCTTGCGGTCCATTTCACCGGTTCTGTTGCTGGACGATTTACCCGCGGAACTAGACAAGAATAACATTGAGTATGTGACTCGCTTTCTTATGGATTTTCCCTGCCAGGCTTTTATAACAGCCATTAGTGAGCAAAGTATTAATGAAACGCTACTATCGCAGCTCACGGAACACCATATGTTTCACGTGGAACATGGGAAGCTGGTTTCTGCCGAGTAACCCCCTATTGAATATGAATTCACCGCCCGAGAGAGACTAAATTATATGTCCGACGACAATAAAACTTATGATTCTTCTAATATAAAGGTACTCAAAGGATTAGACGCAGTTAGAAAGCGACCGGGGATGTATATAGGGGACACAGACGACGGCACCGGCTTGCATCACATGGTATTTGAGGTCGTCGATAATTCAATTGACGAAGCGTTAGCAGGGCATTGCACCGAAGTAAGAGTTGTTATTCACCCGGATGAGTCCGTTAGCGTATCGGATAACGGGCGCGGCATTCCGGTTGATATGCACCCGGAAGAAGGGCGATCTGCTGCTGAAGTGATTATGACCGTCCTCCATGCGGGCGGCAAATTCGATGATAACTCCTATAAGGTATCAGGTGGTCTTCATGGCGTGGGTGTTTCGGTAGTTAACGCCCTATCTACGAAGTTGAAACTAACGGTTCGCCGTGAAGGTAAAATTTGGGAGCAGGTTTACCAAGACGGTGTCCCGGTTGCTCCGCTGGCAGCGGTAGGTGACACCGAATCAACCGGGACAGAACTGCATTTTTGGGCATCGCCGGAAACGTTCACCAACATCAAGTTCTCCCACGACATTCTGGCAAAACGCTTGCGGGAGCTGTCATTCCTTAACTCAGGGGTTCGTATCGTGTTATTTGATGAGCGAACCGGCACAGAGGATGTATTTGAGTACGAAGGGGGCCTAAGTGCCTTCGTTGAATACTTAAATCAGAATAAGACGCCGTTGAACCAGGTGTTTTACTTCGATGGGCACCGAGAAGATGAGGGGATTTCCGTTGAGGTTGCATTGCAGTGGAATGATTCATATCAGGAAAATATTTACTGTTACACCAATAATATCCCTCAAAGAGACGGCGGTTCCCATTTGGCGGGCTTCCGCTCTGCCCTCACCCGATGTTTGAACACCTACATTGAGAAAGAAGGCCTGCAGAAGAAGCACAAAGTAAATACAAGCGGTGACGACGCCCGTGAAGGTTTGACTGCAATTGTGTCGGTGAAGGTCCCTGATCCCAAGTTTTCTTCTCAAACCAAAGATAAGTTGGTGTCCTCCGAAGTCAAACCCGTTGTAGAGCAGCATATGACGGAAAAGCTGAACGAATACTTGTTGGAAAGCCCCAATGACGCGAAGAACATCTGTAATAAAATCATAGATGCAGCCAGGGCGCGGGATGCAGCCCGACGAGCCCGTGAAATGACCCGGCGTAAGGGTGTGCTGGACATTGCTGGGTTGCCCGGGAAACTAGCGGATTGTCGTGAAAAGGACCCTGCCCTTTCTGAACTTTACCTGGTGGAGGGTGATTCTGCGGGTGGCTCGGCGAAACAGGGTCGAGACCGCAGAACCCAGGCAATACTGCCTCTCAAAGGTAAAATCCTGAACGTTGAGAAAGCCCGATTTGATAAAATGTTATCTTCTGCTGAAGTGGGCACCTTAATTACGGCGATGGGCTGCGGCATAGGTAAAGACGAATATAACCCGGATAAATGCCGCTACCATTCCATTATCATCATGACGGATGCGGACGTGGATGGTAGCCACATCCGGACTTTGCTGCTGACGTTTTTCTTTCGCCAAATGCCGGAGGTGATCGAACGTGGGTATATCTATATTGCGCAGCCCCCGCTCTATAAAATAAAGAAAGGTAAACAAGAGCAATATTTGAAAGATGACGCAGCCCTTGAAAATTACTTAACGCAAGCCGCCTTGGATGATGCCAGCTTACACGTTAATGCAGACGCACCGGGCATATCCGGTTCCGGCCTGGAAGCACTGGTTAAGGAATACCGCAATGTGTTCAAGCGTATAGACAGGTTATCCCGTGTTTATCCGGCCTTTGTACTCCAGCAACTGGTGTATGCGAAAAAACTGGAAGAGTCGGACTTTAATGATGCGTCGGCTATCGAAGCATGGGCTCAGGATTTATCCGCTCATCTGGTTGCAAATGCGAGTCAGACTGAGCGTTATGAAGTCTCCGTTCTGGAAGACAAGGAACGTCATCTGTTTATGCCCCAGGTGGTGCAAATAGCTCATGGGATTCCGACCGAATATACGTTTTCAAAAGAGTTTGTAATTTCGGAAGACTATATAGCGATCAAGGCATTGGGGGATAAGCTGCAGAGCTTGCTTGAGGAAGGCGCGTACGTAAAACGGGGTGAGAAAACGTTGGCGGTGGATAACTTTGCACAAGCCTTAGAATGGTTAATGACAGAATCGAAAAAAGGTCATGGAATTCAACGATATAAAGGGTTGGGCGAAATGAACCCGGATCAGCTATGGGAGACCACTATGGATCCGGAAACTCGCCGTATGCTGCAAGTGAAAATCGAGGATGCGATTGCTGCCGATCAGATCTTCACGACTCTGATGGGTGATCACGTGGAACCGCGTCGCGACTTTATCGAAACCAACGCGCTGAATGTGTCGAATCTGGATATATAGCATAAGTAAGTTGTGGGATCTCATAATTCGTGAACTGAGGTCTCACAATCGTGAACTAGTGTCTCGTAATTCATGAACTCATTAAGAAAGGAAGTAGCGGCTTATTGAGGACAAAGGTATCACTCAACTAAATTCAAAAATAACACCTACCAACGACATCTTTTTTGGACAGAGTTAGTTGTGGGCTCGTAAGAGCCCTTTCCATAGCTCCTGGTAACGATATTCACGCGTGCGGCCTCACCGATAACTTCTCGAATTTGTTCAACAGCTTCATGTGACGCAACAACAAGCCAACCATTTGAACAAATATCGTCCATTTTAGGTGGTAGTCTGGAAATTGGGCCATCTTTCCAATAGACGCTTTCAACCATAATATCCCCCTTCTCATTAACCCATTGGAATAGGCCTTTCTGTGATAATGACCACCCAAGTGAATATCCAACGGAAGGGTTCAGCGCTAGCCATTCGAGACCACCGTGATCAATATAAGAACCAGAGCCGTAAATAACTAATGAGGGATCGTTAGTGGAAGAAATATCTGGATAATCGTTTGCAGACCAATTCATCATGCTTGGAAATAAAGCAAAGGGCGTCTCAATATCTGCATTATTATTCCACTGTGGATGACAGACTGTAGACATGCGAGTTTCGGTTGGCATGTCCCAATCCATCCAAACCCAGGTTGTGAGTTCACCTAAAATTTCTTGTCCAGTGTTGAGACTGATAACAAAGTGTGAAAAGGCTTGTTCGATATCTCCGAGCCATTCATCGTGATTGTGAGATATCTCTCGATTTCTAGCTTGTGGGACAACAATGCATTCTGGCCGAATAGTTGGATTAAGGGCTAACAGAAATTCGTCACTTCGTTTAAAAATAGCATCCAATAAATAGAGTTCTTGTTTTTGGAGAGGTATTCGCCCACCATCTATTAATTCTGATACAACATAAGATAGCGCTAGCTTTGCAACTTTTGGACGTAGCCTATGGTAGGTGAGTTTGAGTCCAAATCCTTCCATCCATTTTCTATAAGCTTCTTCTGCCTGTTTATTCCATTCACCTTCTGGAATTAGAGTTTTCATAAGCTCAGACGCTCTAAAAGCCAGATTCTCAAACGGCAGGTTTGCCATTTTAGCCACGAGCTTAGCTTCGGATGTTAAAGGCCTAAGCAGCTCAATTGGATCATTGATATCAGGTAATGTTTCACCTGGCCGCATAGCGGAAAAAGGAATAGCTTCTTTTCTATTCTCAAATTTTGGTAATTCCAGCTCGTATACCAAGGGCAGTTTTGATCGCTCATTTGGAGGCAAGCTGCCTTCAACTTCTAACTTATTAGATAAATTCAAGGCAAGCATCCGCACACTAAAGTTTTCCGATGCACAGAGAGAAGATATTTCAGTTATAAACTGAGAAACAAAGCCCTCGCAATCATTTGCTAAGCTATTTAGCAAAGACATTACTTTTATCTGTGTCAATCCAACTTTGTTGATTCTTTTTGCAATTTGCTGATGAATTTCAGGCCAATTTTCCTCAACTATAGAAAACTCAACTATTGCTTGGTGAGCCATGTGTGCTAATTCAGGAATACCTACATCGAACATATCGAAGGAAAACTGAATCAGTAGGCTAGAGTCACTCGGATCTTCATGACTATCCTGAAGTGCGGGTGGAGTACTACTCTGGTCAAAATCGTCTAGCTGATATACATGATCTACAATCTCTCTCCAGACAGGCAGTACGTCTTTATCTTCGAAGAGGATATCGACAATCTCTTCCAGGTTCCAAATCAAACTGCTTGGATACCGGTATTCACTTATGTAATCATCAACTAAGCTAGAAAGTGCTTTAGGTCGCCACTCTTTACTATCAATTTCAACAAGCGTTTTGAATATGGCCTGCCTAGAGCCTCCGTCCCAATGTAAATCCCAACCTTTAGCATCTGAATTCTCAATTAAATCTTCGAGCAACTTGATAGCTCTATCTACTTCACCCCTCTTAGACAATTCGCCGGTAATAGAAGAAACAACGTTGTTATCTGGGTTAAAAGGTTGCAGAAGTTTATGAAGTTCATCTAATTGAATAGCATCCATTGTTTTTAAAAATGGTTGAACTAGATTAACCCATCGAAAATATTCGACAGACTCTACAGATCGCACAAGTTTAAATAGGCTTTCCACTGAGTTTACTTTCAGTTGAGCTTCTTCATCCGTAAGCTTTTCCCCCGTTTTTAACTTCAGAGAGGGTTCACTGGTGACATGCTTTTCCTGCGGTGTAGAAATAGCTATAGATGCATACTCACTATTGTCTATACCCGCTTCGCGCGCGCCAAGTGCAATGCCTTCCAACCAGGAATATCGATTTGAGGGTAGTGAATGCGTTTTCACTGCGGTGATCAGTTTTTCAATCTCTTCGTTTTCACCCCTACAAGGTAACATACCGTAAAGCGATACAAACTGTTTAGACAAATTGGAGGGATTGTACTCTTCGAAGGGAATAAGTAATTTTCTTATTGTCGTGGATATTTCTCTAAACGATGGGTTAGAGCGAGCAAGCATTCCAGACAAGAGCCCTGTTAACCCTGGGGCATAGTGAAGACCTTTTTGATTGAACAGCCAACTTAAAAGCTTCAAACCGTATTGAAGGTTCCAACAGGTGACTACCGCGAGCAGATCACGTCCCGCCTCTTGAGTACCACGACCATTACCAGATTGTTCCAAACTAACTAGAGCCGAGGAAAATCGGCATATGTCATCGTAGGCCAAATCAGGATGTTGGGTGGTGAACTTAGCTAGCCATGACACCCAGTGAGAGAATTGTCTATCTTTTCTATGGTATATTCCAAAAGATCCCATAAAAATTTTTGGCACTAAGCGGGCGGCTCTATCTGGCTCACCAATCTTTGACCAAACTATGGCAAGCTCATAGTATTCGGATATCTTGGAGTGAATTTCATCGAAATCGGGTATCTCTTTTTCGATTTGATCCAGAACACTAACTAAGCCATTTCGACTATACCCTTCTTTGTATAAGGTGAAGGCGATTTCTCTTCGCCAACCAGTTGGCCAATATCGTCTATCCCAATCTTCTATAAAAGCTCCAGCTAAAGCCTGGATACAATCATGTCCATGCTGTGAAGTAGCCCTTATAGCAAAGTTAAAGTAATCTACGGCTGCTGCTTCAAATTCATACCACCCAGTCCAATCTCTTGTCTGACTGTATGGTTTTCGCATTAATTCGAATGATGGCTTTATCTCTTGAACGATAAAACTGGGCGATAGTTGCTCTCCAGCCCAAGCTCTCCCCCAAATACTCGAAAACCTAGTCACGCCGCGTTCAAACAGGACGTTTCCTGTGTACTTCTGATCACTTTCGTTGGGTACAACTTTAAGCGGGTCTTGGTTTTGACCTTGTGCTGCTAATAACCTGTTGAATCGAATTCTATCTATGAACGGACTTAAGTTTTTCCATTGACCATACAGGCCATGTTTATACAGTTTTGGCTGTTCTAATTTTTTAAACCACTTTTCAGTTTTCTCTATACTGCTGTTGGTTCTGAAGTCCAGCTCAGTAACTAACAACCTGTCTGAAAAATCTAAGTTATCGCCTTCATTTTCTGCCCAATCAATAACAGTCTTGAAAGCGGCTCTTACTAAATCCGATGGGTATTGGTCAATACATATGGAAAAACACAGATCCAAAAGGCTATCAAAGCACTTGGGTTTTCCTGATAAGAAAGAAAAAAGCTCATTTATTTTGTCTTGGTCTTTTGTTTGGTAAATACCATTGACCAACCGTCTCATTAGGCGGAGATGTAGCTCTTCATTCTCTTTCCCTATCTGTCAGCCTTGTTGTCACCTGAACTTTTCAGAGGACGACAATGCAAAGATACTCCCCAGAGCGTAAAGAAGCGATACTCAGGCGGATGGCCCCGCCCCACAGCACGACCGTTGCCGAAGTAGCCCGAGAGGAAGGCATCAGCAAAGCAACCCTGTATAATTGGCGAAAAGCCGCAAGAGAACGAGGTATTGTTTTGCCATCCAATTCCGCCAAACCGGACAAGTGGTCCAGTGAAGAGAAATTCCGCATGGTGCTGGAAACCGCATCAATGACGGAGGCTGAGCTGAGTGCCTATTGTCGAAAGCATGGCATTTATCCAGAACAAATTGAAGCTTGGAAACAGGCGTGTATGGGCGCCAATGCAGAATCGGACGCACAGACAAAGCAGTCTCGTCAAGCCGCTCAAATGGACAAGCGTCGGATTAAGAAACTGGAGCGAGAGCTACACCGCAAGGAAAAAGCGCTGGCTGAAACGGCTGCCTTGTTGACCTTGTCAAAAAAAGCCGAGGCGATCTGGGGCACCCAAGACGAGGACGATTGACCAGCCTCCCGGATCGCCAGCAAACCGTTGCCCTGATTCAAGAAGCGCAGAGTAACGGTGCCCGGCTGGTAAATGCGTGCGACTTGCTGAACCTCAGTGTGCGCACTTATCAACGGTGGACAAGTGAGGGTCAGGTGCAGGCGGATCGACGCCCCCTGGCCGACAGACCGACACCAAATAACAAACTAAGCCCGGAGGAACGTCTGGCCATCATGGAGCTCTGTAATCAGACCCAATACAAAAGCTGCTCACCAGCGTTTATTGTTGCAGACCAGATGGATCAAGGCCGTTACTGGGCTTCGGAATCCACATTCTATCGGGTACTGCACGAATACGATCAGGTACATCATAGGGGCCGCCAGAAGACGCCGCAGCGAAAACGGATCGCTACAACGCACACAGCCAACGCGCCCAATCAGGTTTGGACCTGGGACGTTTCATGGCTGCCTGGCCCGGTGAAAGGCCAATGGTA